>JAHEDL010000518.1 GCA_024641255.1 Pseudorhodobacter sp. | reverse complement strand
GCCCTCGCCCTTGCGGGCCTCTTGCAAGCCGTGCAGCTGACCCTGTTCGCCACCCCCGCAAACCTGCAACTGGGGCCAGAGTTCACCACCGGCCCGCGTGACACGCCGCCAAAGCGCCCGCTTGGCCCCGTCACCGCCCGCCTGCAACGCGCGATGAACAACCACTTCGAAGGGTTGATCCTGTTCACCCTCGCGGTCGTCGTCGTCACTCTGGGCGGCAAATCAACGCCCTTCACCCATTACGCCGCCTACACCTACCTGATCGCCCGCGTGCTCTATGTCCCGGCCTATGCCTACGGGCTGCAGCCGTGGCGCTCGGTGATCTGGGGTGTGGGCTTCATCGCCACCCTCACCCTGCTGATTGCAAGCCTGCTCTAGGCTTTCACATTGGCCTAAATATCCTCGGGGGTCCGGGGGCAGACAGCCCCCGGCCTTCGCCACCAAAGGAGCCAACCCATGGCAAGTTTTGACACCATCATCATCGGCGCAGGCCCCGGCGGCTATGTTTGTGCCATCCGTGCCGCGCAACTGGGGCTGAAAGTGGCCGTGGTCGAAGGCCGCGACACGCTGGGCGGCACCTGCCTGAACGTCGGCTGCATCCCGTCCAAGGCGCTGCTGCACGCCACCCACAGCCTGCACGAAGTGCATGAAAACTTTGAAAAGATGGGCCTGATGGGCGGCGCGCCGACGGTCGATTGGGGCAAGATGCAGGCCTACAAGGCCGACGTGGTGTCGGGCAACACCAAGGGTATCGAATTCCTGTTCAAGAAGAACAAGGTAACCTGGCTGAAAGGCTGGGCAACCATTCCGGCCGCAGGCAAAGTGCAGGTCGGCGACGAGGTGCACGAGGCGAAGAATATCGTCATCGCCACTGGCTCCGAACCTTCGGCGCTGCCCGGTATCACCATTGATGAAACCATCGTCGTCAGCTCGACCGGGGCTTTGACCCTGCCGTCGATCCCGAAAACCATGGTGGTGATCGGTGCGGGCGTGATCGGGCTGGAAATGGGCTCGGTCTACGCCCGGCTTGGCACCGCGGTGACAGTGGTGGAATATCTTGATGCCATCACCCCCGGCATGGACGCCGAAGTTGCAAAGTCGTTCCAGCGTATTTTGGCCAAGCAAGGCCTGAAATTCGTCTTGGGCGCCGCTGTTCAAAGCGTTGAAACCAAAGATGGAATGGCAAAGGTCAGCTACAAGCTGCGCAAGAACGACAGCGACGCCAGCCTCGACGCCGAAGTTGTGCTGGTCGCCACAGGCCGCAAACCCTTCACCAAAGGTCTGGGGCTGGAAGCGCTTGGTGTCGAAATGCTGCCGCGCGGGCAGGTCAAGACCGACGCGCATTTTGCCACCAACGTCAAAGGCCTTTACGCCATCGGCGACGCGATTGTTGGCCCGATGCTGGCCCACAAGGCCGAGGACGAAGGCATGGCGCTGGCCGAAATCATGGCGGGCAAAGCCGGTCATGTGAACTACAACGTCATTCCCGGCGTGGTCTACACCGCCCCCGAAGTGGCCTCTGTGGGTGCCACCGAAGAGCAACTGAAAGAACAGGGCCGCGCCTATAAGGTCGGCAAGTTCCCCTTCATGGGCAACGCCCGCGCCAAGGCGGTGTTTCAGGCCGAAGGCTTTGTCAAACTGCTGGCCGATGCCGCGACTGATCGTATCCTTGGGGCCCACATCATCGGGCCGGGCGCGGGCGATCTGATCCACGAAGTCTGTGTGGCAATGGAATTCGGCGCATCGGCCCAAGATCTTGCGCTTACCTGCCACGCCCACCCGACCTATAGCGAAGCGGTGCGCGAAGCAGCCCTTGCTTGTGGCGATGGGGCCATTCACGCCTAAGGTCGCTGCGGCGCCCCCAAACGGGGCGCCGCTTAGCTTGCCAGATGCCGCAAGCCCTGCGTCACGTCGGTGCGCACCGCCAGTCGCAGGCCCGGTTCATCCCCCGCCCGCAGCGCCGCCAGAATCATCCGGTGATGCTGCGGCATATCCTTGCGCCGCAGCTTTTGATACAGCGCGCGCATCGTTGGCCCCAGCTGCAGCCACACCGTTTCACACAGCGCCAACATCGCCGGCGTTTGCGCCCGCAGATATAACGTGCGGTGAAACTCTAGGTTGGTACGCACATAGGCCACCGCATCCTGCGCAATCACCGCTTCCTGATTCAGCGCGTTGATCGCCGCCAACCGATCAATCAGCGCAAAATGCGCCCGCGGCAGCGCGCGCGAGGCCATTTCCGGCTCTAACATTGCGCGAATCGCCGCCAGCTCTTCAATCCGCTCTGGCGTCAGCTCTGGCGTTGAAATCCGCCCCGACGATGACATGGTAAACGCGCCTTCCGCCACCAATCGCCGCACCGCATCGCGCACTGGCGTCATCGACACGCCAA
>JAHEDL010000509.1 GCA_024641255.1 Pseudorhodobacter sp. | reverse complement strand
AGAACGACTGCGCACTGTCGGCCAAAGCCTGCGCCCGCGTGCCCTTGTCTTTGCCCGCCAGATCCGCCGACATCAGCGCGCCATAAAGCGGCGCCAGCGGCATGTCTTTTTGCAACGCCAAAGCTTCGATTTCGCCGCGCAACTCTGGCGTCAGCCCCGCCATCGCAATCAACAGCCGGTCGCGTTCGTCCAGCGCCGCATCAGCCTTGGCGAAAAACAACACCGGCAAGCCGCTTTCAATATAGGGCAATTGCTTGCCCCGGCTGCGATCATAAACATCTTGCTGCACCAAGGTCAGCGCGGTGCGCACCTCGACCCCCGGCGTTGCAAAGTGCCGAAGCAACGCTTCAGTAAACGGCGAATCCTTGCCGCTGCCATCTGCAGCCACCTCTCCGGGGGCGGCAGAAAACGCAAACAGCACCCCATCGGCGCGGCCAATCCGGCCCAATCCCGGCTTTGGTGCGTCAACCGCATCGTCCAGCGCCACCGCAGATCGGCCTTCGCCCGTGGCCCCCGTGCCCCAAGGGTCTTCGCGGCAGGCGTCCAGCAGCACAATGCCCACCGGCGCCACCGCCGACAGCGCCGCCTGCACCTCCGCCAGCGGCAGGCCCGTCGCCGCCACCGCCGCCGCAGACCCGGCTTCGGCATCCACTGGCAGCAGATAATTCACCCCGGCAATTTCAACCCCATGGCCCGCGTAAAACACCAAGGCCACATCCGCCCCGACACCATCTTCGCGAAAATCATCCAATGCCCGCCGCATCCGGCGCAGGTCGCGGTCGGTTTCCACCGTCACCTCAAACCCCAAGCCTGCCAGCAGATCTTCCACCGCCAAAGCATCGGTCACCGGATTGGCAAGCGGGCGCAGGTGGCGATAGTCTTCGCTTGCCAGCACAAGCGCCACCCGCCGCTCGGCCAAGGCCGGCGCTGGGATCAGCAGCAGCAATACCAAAAACAATCGGGGCAGCATGAAATCACCCTAAGGTAACCTCATCCTGCCCCGATTTCGGCCTTTGGTAAAGCCGCACGTCACTTAGGCCGCTTGCTGTTCGGCCTCTTCGGCGGTCTGGCGCGCCCACATCGCGGCGTATTTGCCATCGCGCGCCAACAATTCGTCATGCGTGCCACGTTCGGTTACCAGACCGTCTTCCAACACCAGAATGCAGTCGGCATCGGCAATCGTCGACAAGCGGTGCGCAATCGTAATCACCGACCGGCCCTGCCCCATTTCGCGCAACGATTCCTGAATGCTCTGCTCGGTCTGGGTATCCAAGGCGCTTGTCGCCTCATCCAGCACCAAAATCGGCGGGTTCTTCAACAGGGTGCGCGCAATGCCCACCCGCTGCTTTTCACCACCCGACAGTTTCAGCCCGCGTTCGCCCACCGTGGTTTTATAGCCATCGGGCAGCGACATGATGAAATCATGAATCTTCGCCGCCTTCGCCGCCGCCACAATCTCGGCTTCGGTGGCATCGGCACGGCCATAGGCGATGTTGTAATGCACGGTGTCGTTGAACAGCACGGTGTCTTGCGGCACCACGCCAATCAGCCCGTGCAAGCTGGTCTGCGTCACGTCGCGCAGGTCTTGCCCATCAATTCGAATGGCGCCGCCGGTCACGTCATAAAACCGGAACAACAACCGCCCGATGGTCGATTTACCAGACCCCGACGGCCCCACCAAGGCAATGCGCTGCCCCGGTGCCACGGTAAAGCTGACACCCTTCAGAATGGGCCGCGACGGGTCATAGGCAAACTGCACACCGTCAAACACCACCTCGCCACCCGCCACTTTCAACGCCGGTGCGCTGGGTTTGTCGGTGACTTCCTGCGGCTGGGCCAACAGCGCAAACATCGCCGCCATATCCACCAAAGCCTGCCGGATTTCGCGGTAAACCGTGCCAAGGAAGTTCAGCGGCATGGTGATCTGGATCATATAGGCGTTGACCATGACAAAATCGCCAACGGTAAACTTGCCCGCCTGCACGCCATAGGCCGACATCACCATCACGATGATCAAGCCCGTGGTGATGATAAAGCTTTGCCCCATGTTCAGCACCGACAAAGACTGCCCGGTGCGCACCGCAAAACCTTCATAAGCAGACATCGCGCGATCATAGCGCGCGGCTTCGCGGGCTTCGGCGTTGAAGTATTTCACGGTTTCAAAGTTCAACAGGCTGTCAATCGCCTTCTGGTTGGCGTCGGTGTCCTGATCGTTCATCGCGCGACGAATTTGCACCCGCCATTCGGTAACCTTGAAGGTGTAGGTGACGTAAATCGCAATCGTCACCACCACCACAACCGCATAGGTCCAGCCGAAGTAGATCGCGAAAATGATCGACACCATCGACAGTTCAAGGATCAACGGCCCGATCGACAACAGCATGAAGCGCAGCAA
>JAHEDL010000504.1 GCA_024641255.1 Pseudorhodobacter sp. | reverse complement strand
TGGCGCGCAGACCATGCTGACCGATGGCATTGCCGAAGCCTATCGTCACGGCCGCGACCGTATTGCAGGGGCCGCGGGGGTGCGCGAAGTGCTGACCAGCATGTGCGACCAGCGGCAGGCAACGCCCTATCTGTTCGAAGTTTCGGGCAGCGACTGGCTGGCCAACCATGCGCTTGGCGAAGAAGTGTTTGGCCCGCTGGGTCTGATTGTGCGGGTCAGCGATTTTGCGCAGATGCAGGTGGTGGCCAACAGCCTTGAGGGGCAGTTGACCTGCACGCTGCACGTTGATGCCGCCGATTATCCAGCCGCAAAGTTGCTGTTGCCGGTGTTGGAGCGCAAGGCGGGCCGGGTGCTGGCGAATGGCTTTCCGACCGGCGTCGAGGTTGTCGATGCGCAGGTGCATGGCGGGCCTTACCCGGCTTCTACCAATTTCGGCGCGACATCGGTTGGCACCATGTCGATCCGGCGTTGGTTGCGGCCGGTGGCGTTCCAGAACCTGCCGCAAGAGTTGTTGCCGCAGGACCTTTGATGGCCGCCACGGTCTACGGCTGACAGGTCCGGGGGCCAGCCCCCGGACCCCCGGGATATTTAGGCCAAGAGGATGGGGTTAAAGCAGGCCCCGTCCGGCCAGATTGCGCATCAGCGCGGCTGTGCCAAAGTGCCATTCAGGGGCTTCGGTTGACAGGCGCACGGTGTTGGTGAGCGTGCCCAAGGCGGGGGTGGCGATGCTGACAACGTCGCCCAGATGATGGGTGAAGCCCTGCCCCGGCCCGTCGCGGTCTTGCACCGGCGAAAACATCGTGCCGCAATAGAGCATAAGACCATCGGGATATTGGTGATGGCGGCCAAGGGTTTGGCGAACCAGATCGGCCGGGTCGCGGCTGATTTCGGCCATTGACGAGCGGCCTTGTAGCTTAAATCCATCGGTGCCGGTGACGGTGAGCGACAGGTCGAGTTTGCGCACGCTGTCCAAGGTGAAGCCTGCGTCAAACAGCCGGATGAACGGCCCAAGGGCGGCGGCGGCGTTATTGTCTTTGGCCTTGCCGAGCAGCAGCGCCGAGCGGCCTTCGACATCGCGCAGGTTGACATCATTGCCCAAGGTGGCGCCCAGAATGGTGCCGCGGCTGTTGACGGCCAACACCACTTCGGGTTCGGGGTTGTTCCATTTGCTGATCGGGTGCAGGCCGACGCTCGCGCCGGTACCGACGGCACTTAGCGGTTGCGCTTTGGTGAAGACTTCGGCGTCGGGACCGATGCCAACCTCAAGATACTGGCTCCACAGCCCTTCGGTTTGCAGCAGCGCCTTGACTTCGGCCGCTTTTGCCGAGCCGGGCACCAGATCGCGCAGGCTGTCACCGATGACGCCGACGACGCGGGCGCGGATTTCGGCGGCGCGGGCCGGATTGCCGCCAGCGCGTTCTTCGATCACGCGTTCGATCATCGAGCGTGCGAAGGTCACGCCGCAGGCCTTGATGGCTTGCAGATCGGCGGGGGCGATCAGATGCGTGCTGTCGGGGGTGGCTTCGGTTTGGATCAGCGTGGCCAAGGCGCCAAGGTTTTCGCCCGGCGCGGTGGCGACATGACCAACCGGGTCAGCCAGTTCCAGCACATCGCGGGTGGTGGGGGCGGTTTTGCTTGTGATGTCAAACACATCGCCATCCCGCAGGGTGACGACGGCAGGGCCGATGCCGGCGCGCCAGACGCGGCCAAGGTAGTGGCCTTGTGGTAAAGCTGTGGTCATTTTGTGAGCCATTCGTTGAAAGCCGTGGCGTAATCGGGGTGCCAGCGCGACAGTGGTGGACGATTTTCGGTGATATCTTGCGCCGCCCACAGGATGCGTTTGGCATCAGTGGCGCGGTTGACTTCGTTATCGGGGCACAGGATGTAGAAATCGGGGCGATCAAGGCTTTGCAGCAGGAAGGCGATGACTTCGTCTGGCGTCCAAGCCCCAGCCGGTTTTTCGATGCGGCCTTGCGCGTTCAGTGGGGTGAACACGAAGCCCGGGATGAACAGCCGCGCCTCGACCTTGCAATCGAGGGTGTTGCGCAGCGCGTGCTGCAGGGCTTCGGTGAACACCTTCACCCCGGCTTTGGCGACGTTATAGGCGGGGTCGCCGGGGGGCGTGGTGATGCCCTGTTTCGAGCCGGTGTTCAGGATCAGCCCCGGCGCGCCAGAGGCGATCATGCCGGGGGCAAAGGCCTGCGCCACGCGGATGACGCCCAGCATGTTGGTGGCCAGGATACTGTCCCAATTGGCATTTTCATCGAAGATGTCAGAGCCGGGCTGAATGCCTGCGTTGTTCAGCAAGAGATTAACCTGATCAAAGCGTGCAAAGGCGGCGTCGCGCAGTGCGGCGATTTCGACGGGGTTCGCCACATCGGTGGGCTGGGCAATCACTT
>JAHEDL010000500.1 GCA_024641255.1 Pseudorhodobacter sp. | reverse complement strand
AGCGGGCGCAGGGCGGCGTCGAACAGGATCGCGCGGGTCGAGGTGGTGCCTTGGTCGATGGCTAGGATTTGGGGCATAGCAAGGCCTTTGGCTGGACGGTCCCAACGCGGGACCATTTTTTATTGTTGTATATCAGTCTGTTGACTGATCGAATTTAACGAAATCTTAAGGTTTTCGCCTTGACCACCATGCAGCGGCAATGTCGGGAAGCGCCGCAAAATCGTCAAAGGCGGCGTGGTGCGGCAGGTCTGCGACGGCGGTTTTGCGGTAGCCTTCGGTGTAAAGCGCAAAGGGCGTTGCGGCGCGATGGGCAGTTTCGGCGTCGACTTCGCTGTCACCGACAAACAGCGCCGCTGGGTTACCAAGGGCGGCGATGGTGGCCAGCAGCGGCGCCGGGTCTGGCTTGCGGGTGGGTAGGCTATCGCCGCCAAAGATCACCGGAAATGTCTGCAACAGCCCAAAATGCGCCAACACGGCGCGGGTGGGGGCGACGGGCTTGTTGGTGCAGATCGCCAGCGCCCAGCCGTCTTTTTGCAGCGCGGTCAGCGCGTTCTGGACATTGGGATATAGCGTGGTCTGATGCACGGCGGTTTCGTAGTGCTGCAAGAACTGCGCCAACATCGCGCCGTGGCGGGCCGGATCGGCCCCAACGGCGGCGATCATGCGTTCGATCAGCACGCCCGCACCATGACCGACAAAACCGCGACTTTGTTCAAAGCTGACCAGCGGCAAGCCTTCGGCAGCCAGCACCTTGTTGCCAGCAAGATGAATGTCGGGCGCCGAATCTATCAGCGTGCCGTCCAGATCAAACACAATCGCCTTCATATGCCCCCCAATTTTGGGTCGATGGTGGAAGAAGGCCACACGGGGTTCAAGCCTGTTCCTGCATCCAGATTTCAAGCGCCGCGATTTGGTCGGGCGTCAACCGCAGGCCCAGTTTGCTGCGCCGCCACACCACATCCGCCGCGTGATGGGCGTATTCGTGCTGCATCAGCCAGCGCAGTTCGGCTTCGGTCAAGGTGGCGCCGAAATCTTGGCCCAGATCGGCAAGACAGCTGGCATCGCCAAGAATGTCAAAGGCTTCGGTGCCATAGGCGCGGATCAGGCGGCCCGAATGATAATCGGTCAGATAGGGGTGCGCCGCGCGCAGATCGGCGGTCAGACGGGCAACGCCGTTGACCGGAAAATGCCCACCGGGCAGCGCAACGCCGGCCGTCCATTTTGGCCCCATCGTCGGAAAATGCGGCTGCAACTTTGCCATAGCACTTTCGGCAAGGCGGCGGTGGGTGGTGATTTTGCCGCCAAAGACGTTCAGCAGCGGCGGGCCATTTTCATCAAGGCTAAGCACATAGTCGCGGGTGGCGGCGGTGGCCGAACTTGCGCCGTCATTATACAGCGGGCGGACGCCGGAATAGGTCCAGACCACATCATCGCGGGTGATCGGTTTGGCGAAATACTGGCTGGCGAAGGTGCACAGGTAATCACGCTCTTCCGGGGTGCAGATCGGCGTTTCGGGCGGGCCTTTATGGTCGATGTCGGTGGTGCCGATCAGGGTGAAATCCTGTTCGTAGGGAATGGCAAAGATGATGCGGCCATCGCTGCCCTGAAAGAAATAGCAGCGGTCGTGATCGTACAGCCGTTTGGTGACGATATGGCTGCCGCGCACCAGCCGCACGCCTTCGCTGCTGTTGATATGGGTGACGTTGCGGATGATGTTTTCAACCCACGGGCCACCGGCGTTGACCAAGGCGCGGGCGTAGTGGGTTTGCGCGCCATCCGGCCCGGTGGTTTCAATGCGCCACAGGCCGTTTTCGCGGCTGGCATGGCTGACATGGGTGCGGGTTAGAATGGTGGCGCCGCGTTCGGCCGCATCGCGCGCGGTCAGCACCGTCAGGCGGGAATCTTCGACCCAGCAATCGGAATATTCGAAGGCGCGTTTGAATTTCGGCTTCAGCGGTTTGCCAGCGGCATCGCTGGTTAGATCCAGCGTGCGGGTGGCGGGCAGGATCTTGCGGCCACCCAGCGTGTCATACAAGAACAGCCCCAGCCGGATCAGCCACGCCGGACGACGGCCTTTCAGAAACGGCAGCAGGCGCGAGGTGGGGGTCGTGGTGTCAAACCGCATATCGGGGTGAACCGGCAGCACAAAGCGCATTGGCCAGGAAATATGCGGCATGGCGGACAGCAGGGTTTCGCGTTCTTCCAACGCCTCGCGCACCAGCCGAAATTCGAAATACTCCAGATAGCGCAGGCCGCCGTGGAACAGTTTGGTCGAGGCTGACGAGGTTGCCTGCGCCAGATCGGCCTGTTCGGCCAAGGTAACTGTCAGGCCGCGCCCGATGGCGTCGCGGGCAATGCCGCAGCCGTTGATGCCGCCGCCAATGATGAAAAGATCTGTTG
>JAHEDL010000496.1 GCA_024641255.1 Pseudorhodobacter sp. | reverse complement strand
TGGTTTCCACCAATTCGCGGCGCTCTTTGTCGGCTTCGGCGTTTGCCTCGGCATCCTTGACCATCTTTTCGATGTCCTCGTCGGAAAGCCCGCCCGAAGCCTGGATGGTGATCGCTTGCTCTTTGTTGGTGCCTTTGTCCTTGGCTTTCACCGACACGATGCCGTTGGCGTCGATGTCGAAGGTAACCTCGATCTGCGGCAGACCACGCGGTGCCGGCGGGATTTGTTCAAGGTTGAACTGGCCCAGCATCTTGTTGTCGGCAGCCATTTCGCGTTCGCCTTGGAACACCCGGATCGTCACGGCGTTCTGGTTGTCTTCGGCGGTCGAGAACACTTGCGACTTTTTCGTCGGGATCGTGGTGTTGCGGTCGATCAGACGGGTGAACACGCCACCCAGCGTTTCGATGCCCAGCGACAGCGGGGTCACGTCCAGCAGAACCACGTCTTTGACGTCGCCCTGCAGCACGCCAGCCTGAATGGCAGCGCCAGCAGCCACGACTTCGTCAGGGTTCACGCCCTTGTGGGGTTCCTTGCCGAAGAACTTGGTCACTTCTTCGATAACGCGCGGCATGCGGGTCATACCGCCAACCAGCACGACTTCGTCAATGTCGCCAACCGACAGGCCAGCATCCTTCAACGCGTCCTTGCACGGCTTCATCGACTTTTTAACCAGATCGTCCACCAGCGATTCCAGCTTGGCACGGGTCAGCTTCACCACCAAGTGCAGCGGCTGGCCGGTGTTTTTGTCCATCGAAATGAACGGCTGGTTGATTTCGGTCTGGTTGGCCGACGACAGTTCGATCTTGGCCTTTTCAGCCGCTTCTTTCAGACGCTGCAGCGCCATCTTGTCCAGCGACAGGTCAACGCCGTGTTCTTTTTTGAACTCGTCCGCCAGATAGTTGACGATCCGCATGTCAAAGTCTTCGCCACCCAAGAAGGTGTCGCCGTTGGTGGATTTCACTTCGAACAGGCCATCATCAATCTCAAGGATGGTGATGTCGAAGGTGCCGCCGCCAAGGTCATACACTGCGATGGTGCGCGATTCTTTGCGGTCAAGACCATAGGCCAGTGCGGCAGCGGTCGGTTCGTTGATGATGCGCAGCACTTCCAGACCGGCGATCTTGCCTGCGTCTTTGGTGGCCTGACGCTGGGCGTCGTTGAAATAGGCCGGAACCGTGATCACGGCCTGAGTGACAGTTTCACCCAGATAGGATTCAGCGGTTTCTTTCATCTTTTGCAGGATGACAGCCGAAACCTGCGCCGGCGAATATTTCTCGCCACGCACTTCGACCCAAGCGTCACCGTTGCCGCCGTTAACGATTTTATACGGCATGTTCTTTTGGTCTTTGACGATAACCGGATCGTCATGACGGCGGCCGATCAGACGCTTCACCGCGAAAACCGTGTTCGTCGCGTTGGTCACAGCCTGACGCTTGGCCGCTTGGCCAACCAGACGTTCGGTTTCCGTAAATGCAACGATCGACGGCGTGGTGCGCGCGCCTTCGGAGTTTTCGATGATCCGAGGCTGCGAGCCGTCCATGATGGCGACGCAAGAGTTCGTCGTCCCGAGGTCAATACCAATGACTTTGGCCATGAGTGGTCCCTTTCTTTAGGCGATGTTGTGGGGCGGAACCCAAGTCGCGGCATTCCGTCCCGATCCCATGAGACCCGGAAGGGGCTGCTGCCCGTTTCCGGCTTCTGGGCGTATATAGGGAGGGGATTTTCACCCTGCAAGCGTCGCCGTGCGCGGAAAGCCGGTTCAATATGATGAAAAACGTAACTGGTGGCGGAATGGGTGCATATCGCCACCAAAGCGCAGGCGTTTCAGGGTGCCAAACTGCAGCAGCCGGAGTAGGTTGTGGTCTGATTGCTGCGGTCATCGGCCATAAACAGGTCGATCGCGATGCCATAGCTGCGGTCTGACATGCCATCGCTGCACAGCGCAGGGCGCAACACCGCCGTGCCGCCCGCCGACATGCCCTGCATTGACAGCGCCGCCACCGGCTGCGCGCCCTGCCCCGGCCAAACCCGGTCAATCTGCATCATCCGCGTTCTGGCTTCGGGCGATGATAGCGACGCGCTATGGCCTTTCGGGTCAATTGACAGACCCCAGAACGGTTCAGTGCCGCTGCACCGCAAGCCGCTTTGCAGCGCGGTCCAATCTGCGCGGTTTTGCCGCTGCAAAAACCGCAGCGCCACATAGCCGGACGCTTCGGCCACGTTGACCCGCGCCCAAGCGCCATTATCGCTTAGCGCCACCACCTCGATATCTTTGGCATCGGGTGCTAGGCTGCCGATGATCGCCGCTGTGGCGCTGCCGGTAGCACGAATGTTCAGCACATCATCGGCGCCAACGCCGGTCACATCATAAAGCGCGGGCAAGCGCGCCTCTGCCAAGGCC
>JAHEDL010000492.1 GCA_024641255.1 Pseudorhodobacter sp. | reverse complement strand
AACAGGCGCAGCAGGTTGAAATTCCGCGTGCCGCAGACGGGCATTATTATCTGCGGCTGACGGTGAATGGCCGTGATGTCGCGTTCATGGTCGACACCGGGGCCACCAATATCGTGCTGTCGCCCAAGGATGCGGCGGGCTTAGGGATTGATCCGGCGCAGTTGAATTACTTCGGGCAGGCCGACACCGCGAATGGATCGGTCAGGACGGCGCGGGTGACTTTGGACAGCGTGAGCTTGGGGCCGTTTCACGACAGCGGCGTGACGGCGTTTGTGAACGAGGCGGCGATGGATGGGTCGCTGTTGGGGATGGCCTATCTGGGGCTGTTTTCGATTGAGATCAAAGCCGACAGGATGATTTTACGGCGCTAGAGTAAGGGCGTGTCGCACTGGCGGACACACATAAACTTTCAATAAAATCAATGTCTTCACAAGTTCCGATTCAGGGTTTTTTAACCTTCGGCGCAACCAGTCTACCTGCCCGTGATCACCCTGCCCGCGCGGATTTTTCGGTTTTCTTTTCCCAGCGACCAGACTCTTCTGACCAATACTGCGCCGCCATGCCTGCGCTGGTCAGCCCGGTCCACAAGGCGCGGGCTTTGGCCAAGGCCACGTCGTCTGCGGCGTCAAACAACACCCAGACCCGTTCTAACGCCATAGCTTCTTCGGGCGTGGTGTCGGCGCGGTCGATCAGCATCAAGCCTTGCGCGCCATTGCCAATCGCACCCTGCCCCAGCAGTATCGGTTGGTCAGCATCATGCGGCCCGCCTTGCAACCCGTGCGGCAAGAAGCCGTCTTCGGCACCGTCCCACAGCGCCAGATCCAAGGCATCCAGCGCCGCCGCATCGGTGCCGCGCAGCATGACCTTCCAGCCCGCCGACAAGGCGCGCGGCAAGATTGACTGCATCGTCGCCAAGGCGGTCGAGCGCGTCATGTGGTAAAACATTGCCACGCTCACTTCGACAGCCTCATTTGGCTTCGAACTTGTCTTGGATCAGCCGGTTCAGCGCCATCACGCCCCAGCCGGTAGCACCTTTGGGGGCAAGCATGCTGTCGCCTTTCAGCAAGGCGGTACCGGCAATATCAAGGTGGCACCACGGCATATCGGGCTTGATGAAGCGTTTGAGGAACTGCGCGGCGGTGATCGAACCGCCATCGCGGCCGCAAGAGTTGACCATATCGGCCACGCGGGATTTCAGTTTGTCGTCGTAGGCTTGGCCCATCGGCATCCGCCATGCGCCTTCGCCTTCGGCCGCGGCAGATTTCAGGAAGGCATTGCACAGCGTATCGTCATTGGAAAACACGCCAGTGTTTTCATGGCCCAAGGCCACGATGATCGCGCCGGTCAGGGTGGCAAGGTTGATCACGCCGGTGGGGTTGAAACGGGTCTGGGCATACCACAGCACATCGGCCAGCACCAAACGGCCTTCGGCGTCGGTGTTGATCACCTCGATCGTGTCGCCTTTCATCGAACGCACCACATCGCCGGGGCGCTGGGCGCGACCGTCGGGCATGTTTTCGACAAGGCCGACCAGACCGACGACGTTGGCCTTGGCACCGCGCAGCGCCAGCGTGCGCATGACGCCCGCAACCGTGGCCGCGCCGCCCATATCCATGGTCATATCTTCCATGCCAGCGGCGGGCTTGATGGAAATGCCGCCGGTGTCAAACACCACGCCCTTGCCCACCAAGGCAAAGGGCGGCTGATCTTTCGGGCCACCGTTCCATTGCATCACCACCACTTTTGACGGCGATTCCGACCCTTGGCCCACGCCCAAAAGTGCGTTCATGCCAAGTTTAAGCAACTGATCTTCTTCGATGATTTCAACGTCGATGCCCAGTTCTTGCATGGCGGCAAGGCGGGCGGCGAAATCATGCGTGGTCAGGATATTGGCGGGTTCGTTGACCAGATCGCGGGTGAAGAACACGCCTTCGGCCACCGCCGCCATTGGCGAGGCAGCTGCTGCGACCGATTCAGGATTGTTGACGGCCAGAACCACCGGACCGGGTGCAGGCGGTTGGCTGGATTTATGCGGGCTGAAATCATAGGCGCGCAGCGCAAGGCCGAACGACAGCTCTGCCGCAAGCGGGTGGCCTTCGGCCAGCAAGGTGACACCAGACGCCCCCAGACCGCGCGCGACCGTCGCCCCAGCCTTGCGGGCCTGTGCCACCGTTGCGCGCCGCGGCAGGCGCACCAGTTGCAGCGCATCTGCTGCAAGGCCCGCCGGATAGGCCAGATCAAGCGCATCGCCGGGTTTCAGCGCCTTGACCGCATCCGACGCCAAGGCCCGCGCCAAAGCGCCACGGGTCAGTTTGTTCAGGCGGCGCGCCGCCAACGAGGTGGGCTTTTCGGCGTCAAACAGCAGCGCGATGCGGCCCGTCAGCTGTGGCAACGCATCAAGGTCGG
>JAHEDL010000478.1 GCA_024641255.1 Pseudorhodobacter sp. | reverse complement strand
GACAGGCCAAGGAAAGCCCCAGCCTCGGGGCGGCGCAACAGGCCGCCGATTGAGGAAATTATCGTCATTGGGCTCCCCCCGGTATTTGTTAGAAAAGGGTGCGGCCTGCCGATCAGACAGGCCGCAAGTTGCGCTTAGCGCGCGCCTTTAGACACACCGGCAAGGGTCGCGTCGATGTTGCTGGCGTCAACGATGCCCGGACCGGTCAGAACCGGGAAGGTCGGCAGCGAGGTGCCAAAGTCGATCGCCGAGGCCAGCAGGCTGACAGCAAGGTAGCTTTGCAGATAGGGCTGTTGGTCAATCGCAAAGGCTTGGGTGCCGCCCTTGATCCGGTCCAGCCCCGCACCGTTCATGTCGAACGACCCCAGCGAAACCGTGGTCAGGCCCGACTGTTGAATGCCGGTTGCCGCCGAATCCGCGTCGCCAGCCGAAATGGTGATCACGCCATCAATGGTGGTGTCTTTCAGCAGCGTTGCCTTGATGGCTTCGGCCACTGCGGTCGGGTCACCAAAGCTGGTGGTCGGCAGCGGCAGTTGCTCTGCGGCACCGCCGCCAGCAACCATACCATCGGCCACGCCTTTGCAGCGCGCTTCGGTGTTGGCCGCACCCGGCAGGGTGTTCACGCAGATCACATGCTTTTGGCCAGCTTTGGCGAAATATGCGCCGCCTGCTTGGCCAGCAACATATTCATCCGAACCAACGTAGTTGATCGCGCCCAGTTCTTTCGCCTTATCAGCGCCGCCAGCGTTCATCAGGATAACCGTGATGCCTGCCGCAACCGCGTCCTTGATCGCCGGATCTTCCGCTTCGGTCACCCAATCCGGGATCACCAGACCATCAACATCCTGGCTGATCGCGGTGCGGATCAACTGAACAACGTCAGGCGCAAAGTTGTCGTAGTTTTGCAGGCGCAGGTAGTTGACCGAACCACCGTTGGCGACAACAGCCGGGGTCGCATCGTCGATGCCTTTTTTGATGATGTTCCAGAACGCGTCATCGTTCGAACCGCCGATCACAGCAATATCTGCGGCCATCGCCGAAGTTGCTGCGGTAACCAGTGCCGTGGTGGCCAGCACCTTGGTCAGCCAGGTGAATTTCATTGTCGTCTCCTCCGAGTTGTCGCCGTTTTGGCGGTTTGATTGGCTAGTCTTTCTTGAAACGGGTGGAACTCTCCTCCCCGCCCGTTGCAATCCTTGGTAATTTTGGAACGCTTACTGCGCCTTGGCGTTCAGCCGGGCTTTCTTCTTTTCGAACCGCGCCTGCATCATCGCATCGCCGTCCTTGCTGCCGTCGTGCCAAGAGCCGAACCACTTATCCAACGGGATCAACCCGTCGCCGCCGTAGTTCACCTCGAAATACTTGTGGTGCAGATAGTGGGCATAGGCATGGGTGGTCAGCGGCGTGTTTTCGGTCAGCTCCAGCTTGTCAAAACCGATATGGCCGTTCACCGCGCCGAACCCTGCCGAATTCAACTGAAACAGCGCAATGATCGGGTTCGACGGGATCACCAGATGCCACAGCGCCACGGCGTGATACAAAAACCCTTCCACCGGATGCATCGACAGCGACGACCACGGGCTTGGGTTGATCGAGTTGTGGTGAACCGAATGGATCCATTTGTAGAACACCGGAATATGGATCAGGCGGTGGATGCAGAAGAAATGCACCTCGTGGATGGCCGGGCACAGCAGCACAAGCGCGGCCAAATAAACCGGATGATCCGCCCAGCTCAGCCACGGCACATAGCCATTGGCAAAGGCATAAAACATGCCAACCTCAACCACGGTCCAAAGCGGGATCGAAATAAAGAAGCTGCGCAGGAAATTGTCGATGTTCTGGCTTTTGAACCAGAAGACATCAGACGGGTTTTCCGACGGGAACTTACCGTTGTATTTGAACCGCGACCCTTGCTTGCGCTTGACATAGTAAAACAGCTCAATCGAGCCATACATCACAAAGATTGCAGCAGCGTTCACTGCATAAAGCCAAAGCGCCCAGCCCCAGCCAAGCGTCTTCATCGTTGCCATATCTGGAACCACATAGGCCCAATACAGCAAGGTCGTGACCATGTGGAACGCGTTCCACGGGAACAGATACCCCGGAATCCACGCCAGAACTTTAGGCAAATTCAATGGCATATACCACCAAGGCGCGACTTCCAGCCGGTCTTTTGGCGCCCAGTCGCCGCGCTTGTTGCGCGTGCCGTAATTCAGATCGTCCATCTCGTTCCTCCGCCAAGTGGCTTGGCCACCACGTATTTTCGGGAATGGTCAGACAAGCCGATACCGGTCGCAGACTGCGTCAGCGTCGCTGACGACAGAGCGATTTCAGCCCCGGCGCATGGCCCGAAAGGCCAGCAACCGAAGTCGCGGTAACTCTATTATTCCTGTCTTGCCCTTGTGTTTGCCGGTTT
>JAHEDL010000017.1 GCA_024641255.1 Pseudorhodobacter sp. | reverse complement strand
GCCTTTTCAACGCGGGTCGCTTCGTCGCCCAGGTTGAACGAGTAGCGCAGCGCCATGGCGAAGGACAGGATGCAGGCGATCGGGTTGGCTTTGCCCTGACCAGTGATGTCGGGGGCAGAGCCGTGCACGGGTTCATACAGTGCCTTCGGACGGCCATTGGCCATCGGCGCGCCAAGGCTGGCCGAGGGCAGCATGCCCAGCGAACCGGTCAGCATTGCGGCGCAGTCAGACAGCACGTCGCCGAACAGGTTATCGGTAACGATCACGTCGAACTGCTTGGGCGCGCGCACCAGCTGCATCGCGCCGTTGTCGGCATACATATGCGACAGCTGCACGTCGGGATATTCTTTGTCGTGGATTTCTTGCACCACGTCGCGCCACAGAATGCCCGATTCCATCACGTTGGCCTTCTCCATCGAGCAGACCTTGTTGTTGCGCTTGCGGGCCAGTTCAAAGGCCGACCGCGCAACGCGGGCAATTTCGGATTCGGTGTAGCGCTGGGTGTTGATGCCGACGCGCTCGTTGCCTTCCATGAAGATCCCGCGCGGTTCGCCGAAATAGACGCCCGAGGTCAGTTCGCGGACGATAACGATGTCCAGACCAGCGACGATGTCTTTTTTCAGCGACGAGAAATCGGCCAGCGCGTCAAAGCACTGGGCGGGGCGCAGGTTGGAATACAGGTCCATTTCCTTGCGCAGACGCAGCAGGCCGCGTTCGGGCTTCACCGAGAAATCCAGCGTGTCGTATTTCGGGCCGCCAACGGCGCCCAGCAGAACGGCGTCGGCCGCTTGGGCGCGGGCCATGGTTTCATCGGTCAGCGGGGTGCCGTGGGCGTCGTAAGAGCAGCCGCCGACAAGGCCTTCGGATACGTCGAATTTGATGCCGCGCTTGGCGTCGAACCAGCCGATGATCTTTTTGACTTCGGCCATGACTTCGGGGCCGATGCCGTCGCCGGCGAGGATAAGAAGGGAAGGATTGGCCATGGGTGGCTCCGCTTTTGATGGGCTGCGGTTGGCCTAGCCAAAGGCAGGCGAAGGGTCAAGCGGCAGGGCTTTGAAACTGGTGGGGAAGGGCGAAACTGGCCTGTAAATCGGGGGCTAGCGGGCGATATCGACCCAGACCGGGTGATGCCGCGAGGCGGTGGTCAGGATTGGTGCCAGCGGGTCGGCATCGGGCGGCCAAATCACGCCGGATGCGGTGACGCCAAGGTCTTTTGACGGCAGTACCAGATCGACGCGCAGGCCGCCGATTTTGGGGTAAAGTGCCGTGTCCAAGGCGGGGTCGCCGGACTGCCCCGGTTCAACACGACCAGAGCTGCCACGCGGGGCGGGGTCTTGCAGGGCGGGGTGATGCAACAGCGCGGTGATCGCCTGCCTGCGGCCATCGCCATCGGCCGGGTCCAGATTGGACTGGCCAAGGATGACAAAGGGCGGGTCTGGCGGTTTGAACGGCAGATCGCCCGCCAAAAGCCGCAGCCATAGCGCGGCTTCATCGTGGTTGCGGCGACCGTTGCGGTCTTCGGGCCCATCAAAGATTGGTGGGCTGGCGTAATAGGCCAGCAGGCGCAAACTGCCGCCATCGGGCAGGCGCAGCGGTACTTCGTAATGGCCCGAGGTTGACAGCAGTTGCGTGGCAGCGGTGTCGGGGGGGCGGGTGTTTTCTGGCAGGTCTTGCCACAGCATCGCGCTGAAATCGCGGATATTTTCGGTGTCTATCGGCAGGCGTGACAGGATCGCCATGCCGCTTTCCCCCGCCCAGCGGCCATAGGCCTGCGCGTCGCGCGGTTCGGCAAGGATGCCGTTGCCGTTGATATCCAACCCCGTCGCGATGCCGGTATTGGGCCGCAGCGCCAAGCGATAGGGGTAGGCCGCCCCTGCCGTCGCCACGATTTCTGCAAGCGCGGCCACAGTTTCGCCGTTTAGATCATAGTCGATGCCGGTCAGCAGGAGCACGTCGGCATCCAGTGCCACAATCACCTGCACTGCGGCCTGTTGCGATGGGCTGCCGCCACGCTGCAAGGATTGCAGCACAAGGCCCGGACCTTTGCCCCAGAAATCGACGTTATAGGTGGCAATGCGCAGCCGCTCAGCCGCAGCGGGCAGCGCCCAAAGCAGGATCAGGCAGGCGCATAGCGCTTGCCATCCTCGGCCAATTGATTGGCGACGCGTGTTTCGCTGATCATGTCGGCGATGCGCCCCATGGCGATGCCGCGCATGAAAAGACTGGCGGGAAGAAAGGCCCATGCCGTCATTGTCCAGATCAGGGTTTGTGGCGAGGTCAGCGTCAGCGGTTCAAACCCCGTTGACGCAATCTTCACCACGGCTGGAATCAAGAATGGCAGCAAAAAGCCTAATGCAATGTTAATGCGCGCGTCGCGCGTGAGCCGGGTAACAACATCGGCGCCAGCGGTTGGGTCGAATGTGGGCAGGTTGACCCAGACATTGAACGCCTTGTCACGGTTTGGCCAGCGGCCCGCCTTGAGCGAAATGACAAATACTGACAAGGAAATCAAAGAGATAAGATAGGCCATTCCGGCGGCGGTGCGCACAGCGGCGACCTGTTCGGCGGTGGCGTCATTGGCCACCATCAGCGTGGCAAGGCGCACGGGGCTATAGGGGAAATCCATCGAAATCCCGATCAGGGTGCCGACGGCATCGGTGAAATCAGTGAGCGTGGTGGGCATGATCTTGCCGCGCGCAATCACCGACAGCGAAAACACCGTGGCCAGCAACATCACAAAGCGCACCCGGTTGAACGGCGGCGCATCGCGAAATTCTACAAGGCTGGGATAGGTGGCGTTGTATTCGACAAAGGTCAGCACGCCGATAAACAGCGCGATCAGCGCCACCATCTGTTTGGTATCTGCTGTCACGTCGACCAAAAGCACCGATGGCGTGGCAACCAGCGCCATCACCATAATCATGCGAACGATCGCGCCTGTAAGCCGCGAAACCACTGCCCTGCCACCCTTTATCCGGCCCCGCCCGGTTCTGTGCCAGGCCAAGTTTCCGATGATGTCCCGCACTTTTAGGCGGGTTGCCTCAATATTGCCCAATTCTTGCCTTCTTTCGTTCCGGTCGGCAACAGCTTGGTGAAGCATCGGTAACCACTGTGGCAATTCTGCGGTGAAGGTGTTGCAGGATTGAAGCAAGCGGGCGGTAAGAAAAAGGCCGCCCCGAAGGACGGCCCTAGATGTTGTGTTTGGTGCGGCCTTAGGCCCAAGGGTGCAGCGTTTTGTTCTTTGCTTCGAAAGAATCAATCGCCGAGGCCTTTTCCAGCGTCAGACCGATATCGTCGAGACCGTTCATCAAGCAATGCTTGCGGTGGCCGTCGACGCTAAACGGGAAGACCTGACCGTCAGAGGTGGTGACGGTTTGCGCCTCTAGATCAATGGTTTGACGGGCGTTGGCGCCTTTGCGCGCATCAGCCATCAGGATATCGACCTGTTCTTGCGGCATCACGATCGGCAGAATGCCGTTCTTGAAGCAGTTGTTATAGAAGATGTCGGCAAAGCTGGTGGCGATCACGCAGCGGATGCCGAAATCCAGCAATGCCCACGGCGCATGTTCACGCGACGAGCCGCAGCCGAAGTTATCCCCGGCGATGATGATTTCGGATTTGCGATAGGCGGGTTGGTTCAGCACGAAGTCGGCAATTTCCGATCCGTCGAGGTTATAGCGCATCTCGTCGAACAGGTTCACGCCAAGGCCCGAGCGCTTGATGGTTTTCAAGAACTGCTTGGGGATGATCATGTCGGTGTCGATGTTGACCAGCGGCATAGGGGCCGCGATGCCGGTCAGTTTGGTGAATTTTTCCATCGTTCCGGTTCCTTACGCGTTCACAGGCATCGTGTCGGGCATCAATTCGCGCACATCGGTCAGATGACCGGTGATCGCGGCGGCAGCGGCCATTGCGGGCGACAGCAGGTGGGTGCGCCCGCCGCGGCCCTGACGGCCTTCGAAGTTGCGGTTCGAAGTGGCTGCGCAGCGTTCGCCCGGTGCCAATTGGTCGGGGTTCATTGCAAGGCACATCGAGCAGCCTGCCAGACGCCATTCGAAACCGGCGTCGATGAAGATCTGCGCCAGACCTTCTTCTTCAGCTTGGGCGCGGACAAGGCCCGACCCCGGAACGACCATCGCCCGGATGCCGTCTTTCTTCTTCTTGCCCTTCAGGATGGCAGCAGCAGCGCGCAGGTCTTCGATGCGGCCGTTGGTGCAAGACCCGATGAACACGGTGTCGATCTTGATGTCCGACAGTTTCATGCCGGGGGTCAGGCCCATGTAATCAAGCGAGCGTTGCACGGCTTCGACCTTGCCGCCGGTGAAGTCGGACGGCGACGGCACGGTTGCGGTGATCGGCAGCACGTCTTCGGGCGAGGTGCCCCAGGTGACCAGCGGCGCGATGTCTTCGCCCTTGATGGTGACAACCTTGTCCCAATGCGCGCCGTCGTCGGAGAACAGGGTTTTCCAATAGGCAACGGCAGCTTCCCATGCGGCGCCTTTCGGCGCGTGCGGGCGGCCCATGCAATAGGCAAAGGTCTTTTCATCGGGCGCGATCAGGCCAGCGCGGGCGCCGCCCTCGATGGCCATGTTGCAGACCGTCATCCGGCCTTCCATCGACAGTTCGCGGATGGCTTGGCCACAGTATTCAATGACATAGCCGGTGCCACCGGCGGTGCCGGTTTCGCCGATCACGGCCATGGTGATGTCTTTGGCGGTGACGCCGGGGCGCAACGATCCGGTGATTTCCACCTTCATGTTCTTGCCCTTGCGCTGAATCAGGGTCTGGGTGGCCAGAACGTGTTCAACTTCTGAGGTGCCGATGCCATGCGCAAGGCTGCCGAAGGCGCCGTGGGTGGCGGTGTGGCTGTCGCCGCAAACGACGGTCATGCCCGGCAGGGTCCAGCCCTGTTCCGGGCCGACGATGTGCACGATGCCCTGACGCACGTCGGACACCGGATAGTAGTTGATGCCGAAATCGCGGGCGTTCTGATCCAAAGCGGCTACCTGAATGCGGCTGTCTTCGGTCATGGTCGCGGCGTTGGCGCGGTCCAGCGTGGTGGGGACGTTATGGTCCGGTACGGCAATGGTTTTTTCCGGCGCGCGCACCTTGCGGCCCGTCATCCGCAGGCCTTCGAAGGCTTGCGGGCTGGTGACTTCGTGCACCAGATGGCGGTCGATATACAGCAGGCAGGTGCCGTCTTCGGCCTGATGGACAACGTGGTCGTCCCAGATTTTGTCGTAAAGCGTGCGAGCGGTCATGGCTCATCCTCGGAGTTTGGGAATGCGAAAAATCAGCAGAAAGGCGCGGGCCAGTTTACCCGGCGCGCCCAGACCAGCCTTCAGCCGCGCGCTAGAATGGCGCGCGTGGCCCCGTAGAATCGCCAAGGCAGGCGATCATGGTCGGCAATGTCGAAGAAGCGGTTCATGGGCCGCTTGATACGCGTTTCTGTGATTTCAGGCAAGGCTGTGTCCGAGGATGCGGGCTTAGTCGCGCGCAAATTTGCCCTGCGCGATTTCGCGCTCGCGGCATTCCAGATCATACAGGCTGACGGCACCGTTCAGATAGGCCATCTCACGGTCGTGACGGCTTTGACGGCGGGGGAAAAGTTGGTTCAGAAAACTCATGGTCTTACTCCTATCAATCGCCTCCCTGTCGCCAATATGCTGCGGCGCAGCAATTCTACCAAGGGGGGTAAACGGGATCGCGCCTTGCGTCCGGCGCATAGCTAAAAACGATTCTGACTTGCGAAAGGTCGCGCTAGCCGCTATCCGCGCGCTTTCCCTGCCGTTGAGATTGTTGCCTTGCAATGATAGGCTTGGGTCCATGCCCAACGCCGGGGCCGCATCGGCGCGCTATTTGGAGGACTTTGTCCTGTCGCACTCTGACCCTACCACCGGCCTTCCGGTTGGACCGCGCGGCGCGCGTGCCGCTGACCCGGTGTATACTTCCGAACAATTGCTGGCCGCTGTGCTGGCATCGGTTGACGATGACAAAGCCGAAGACATCGTCGAGATCGACCTGCGTGGCCGGTCGGACGTGGCCGATTACATGGTCATCTGCTCTGGCCGGTCGTCGCGGCAAGTGGCGGCGATTTCGGAAAAGCTGGCTGACCGGTTGAAGCAAGAGTTTCACATTTCGGCCAAGATGGAAGGCAAGGAAACCGGCGATTGGGTGTTGATCGACACCGGCGACGTGATTGTCCATGTGTTCCGCCCCGAAGTGCGTGAGTTCTATCAGCTTGAAAAGATGTGGCTTCCGGGAAGCGCGCATCGCGGAGCCTAAGGCTTGCGGCTGCATGTCTGTGCGGTGGGGCGTCTGCGCGCCGGGCCAGAGCGCAGCCTGGTTGACGACTATTATACGCGTTTCGACCGCACCGGGCGGCCCTTGGGGCTTGGCCCGGTTGCCGAGCTTGAGGTTGAAGACAAGAAGAACCTTGGCATGAGCGCCGAGGCGGTGTTGCTGGAGCGTGCAATTCCGTCGGGCGCGCTGATTGCCACGCTGGATGAACGCGGGCGGGTGCTGTCCAGCCCCGAATTCGCCGAGCAAATGGCGAAATGGCGCGATGGCGGGCGGCAGGATGTGGCGTTTGTGATCGGCGGTGCCGATGGCATTGACCCAAGCCTGCGCGCCAAGGCCGAATTTTCGCTAAGCTTTGGCCGGATGGTTTGGCCGCATATGCTGGTGCGGGTGATGTTGGCCGAACAGATCTATCGCGCGGCAACGATTCTGGGCGGCGGCCCGTATCACCGCGCCTGAGCGGGGTTTTCCCCACGATATTTTGCGAAAACGGGCTGTAAAGGCAGGCGGGCGTTGCTCTGATCTTTGGTGGGCGGTAGAAGCGGGGCAACTAGGAAAGGCCCGATCATGACCCGCAAACCCGTTGTTCTGTGCATTCTTGATGGTTGGGGGATCAACGCCGATCCGACGGCGAGCGCCCCGGCGCAAGCCAATGTGCCAAATTTCAATCATATTTGGGCAAGCTGCCCGCATTCAACGCTGACCACCTTTGGTCCGGATGTGGGCTTGCCCACCGGGCAGATGGGCAATTCAGAGGTTGGGCATACCAATATCGGCGCCGGTCGGGTGGTGGCGATGGATCTGGGCGCGATTGATCTGGCGATTGAGGACGGGTCTTTTGCGCAGAACGAAAGCCTGCTGGCGTTTGTCGGCAAGCTGAAAGCCAGCGGCGGCACCGCGCACCTGATGGGGGTGGTTTCCGATGGCGGCGTGCATGGCCACCTAAGCCATGTGATTGCGGCCTGCCGCGCGATTACCGCGCATGGGGTGCCGGTGGCGTTGCATGCGATCACCGATGGCCGTGACGTGGCGCCATCTTCGGCGGCAGAGTTCATCGAGACGTTGCAGGTGCAACTGCCGGCTGGGGCTACGATTGCCACGGTGATCGGGCGGTATTGGGCGATGGATCGGGACAACCGCTGGGATCGGGTGCAGCGCGCCTATGAGGCGATGGTCAATGCCAAGGGCGCGCCTGCGGTGGATGCGGCGGCGGCGGTTGCGGCATCTTATGCCAAGGGCGAAACCGATGAATTCTTGGCGCCTTCGGTGATTGGCGATTACGCTGGGGCCATGGATGGCGACGGCTTTTTCTGTCTGAACTTCCGGTCGGATCGGGCGCGGGAAATTCTGGCGGCTTTGGCGGCGCCGGGGTTTGTCGGGTTTGAAACAGGCAAGCGGCCGGTGTGGGGTGCGCTGCTGGGTATGGTGGAATATTCCACCGAGCATAACGCGTTTATGGCAACCGCCTATCCAAAGCGCAGCATTTCCAATACCTTGGGCGAATGGGTGGCCAAGCAGGGGCTGTCGCAGTTTCGTTTGGCAGAAACCGAAAAATACCCGCATGTGACATTCTTTTTGAACGGAGGCCGCGAGGTGCCGTTTGACCGCGAAGACCGGGCGATGCCGAAATCGCCGAAGGTGGCGACCTATGATTTGCAGCCGGAAATGTCGGCGGGCGAAGTGGCGGATCATTTGGTGGAGGCGATCGAAAAGGGCTATGACCTGATCGTGGTCAACTTTGCCAACCCCGATATGGTCGGGCATACCGGCAGCTTGCCTGCCGCGATCAAGGCCTGCGAGGCGGTGGATGCCGGGTTGGGCCGGGCGTTGGTGGCGTTGCAGGCCAAGGGCGGCGCGATGATTGTGACCGCCGACCACGGCAACTGTGAAATGATGATCGATCCGGTGACGGGCGGGCCGCATACCTCGCACACCACCAATCCGGTGCCGGTGGTGCTGGTGGGTGGGCCTGAGGGCGCGCGGTTGCGCGATGGCGGGCGATTGGCCGATTTGGCACCGACGGTGCTGGCGCTGATGGGGGTGCCGCAACCCGAAGAAATGACCGGGCGGAGCCTGATGCTGGCATGATGAAGGCCGCTGCGCTTTGCCTGATGCTGACCGCTTCGGCGGCATGGGGCGGCGTGGCGGAAGACGCGGCGCAAGCCAGCGCCGATTTGCAGCAAGCGGTGGCGGCGCTGCAAGAGGCGTCGGCGGCCAAGGATCGGGTTACGGCGCTGACCAGCACCATTCGCGCCTATGAACAGGGGCTTGCGGCGCTGCGCGAGGCGTTGCGGCAGGCCGAACTGCGCGAAACCGAACTGACGCTGCAGTTTCAGGCCAAACGCGACCGGATTGCGCAGCTTTTGGGGGTGCTTAGCCGGATCGATGCCGAACCCGGGCCGCTTTTGCTTTTGCACCCAACCGGACCTTTGGGCACGGTGCGGTCGGGCATGATGTTGGCCGATGTGACGCCAGCCTTGCAGGCCGAGGTGAACGATCTGAAGACGCAGTTGCAAGAGTTGGAAGGCTTGCGCAGCCTGCAAAAGGCGGCGGGTGATACGCTGGGCAAGGGGCTGGCGGCGGCGCAGGCGGCGCGATCTGAATTGTCGCAGGCAATGTCGGACCGCACCAAGCTGCCGAAACGCTTTACCGAAGACCCGGAGGTGTTGAAGGGTCTGTTGGAATCTGCGGATACGCTGGAGGCGTTTGCGGCGGGGCTTGCACTGGATGACAGCGGCGCGTCGACCTTTGCCGAACAGATGGGCAGGCTGGATTTGCCAGCGCTGGGCACGCTGTTGCTGAAACCCGGCGAAACCGATGCGCGCGGGGTGACAAAGCCCGGAGTGACGCTTGCGACCCGGCCCGCGGCTTTGGTGACCAGCCCTTGGGCCGCGACGATCCGCTATCGTGGGCCGTTGCTGGACTACGGAAACGTGATGATCATCGAACCCGGAGGCGGCTATCTTCTGGTTCTGGCGGGGCTGGATCGGGTGTATGGCGAAGTTGGAGAAGTCATTGCCAAAGGTGCGGCGCTGGGTTTGATGGGCGGGGAAACCTTGGGGGCATCCGACCTGCTTGCGCCAGCGAAACAAGAGGGTGGTGACCGCGAGACGCAAACGCTTTACGTGGAATTGAGGCAAGGCGCGACGCCAGTGGACCCGATGCCGTGGTTCGCAGCAACGGCCAAAGCAGGGGACTAGGACTTTTATGAAGAAGATCATCATCGCCGCGTTGTGCGGCACCATTGCCGGTGGTCTTTTGACCACGCAGGTTGCAGGCCCGCTGATTGCGCAGGACAGCACCAAGAATGCGTCGGTTTATGAACAGCTTGACCTGTTTGGCGACATTTTTGAACGGATCCGCGCGCAATATGTTGAAGAGGTGGACAGCAAGAAGCTGGTCGAGGCCGCGATCAACGGCATGCTGACATCGCTTGACCCGCATTCCAGCTATCTGGATGCGAAAGCCTTTGACGACATGAACACCCAGACGCGCGGCGAGTTTGGTGGACTTGGCATCGAAGTGACGATGGAAGAGGGTTACATCAAAGTGGTGTCGCCGATGGATGGCACCCCCGCCGACAAGGCTGGGATCAAGACCGGTGACTTTATCACCGCAGTCAACGGCGAAAACGTGCAAGGTCTGACGCTTGACGAAGCGGTGGACAAGATGCGCGGCCCGATCGGGTCGGAGATTGTGATTACGGTGGTGCGCGAAGGCGTGGCCGAACCGTTTGACGTTTCGATCATCCGTGACACCATCAAGCTGGTTGCGGTGAAAAGCCGTCTGGTCGGGTCGACCGGGGTGCTGCGGATCACCACCTTCAACGACCAGACCTATCCGGGTGTGGAAGAGGGTATCAAGAAGCTGGTCGAAGAGGCTGGCGGCATGGACAAGATCAACGGCTTTGTCATTGACCTGCGCAACAACCCCGGCGGGCTGTTGACGCAAGCTATTCTGACCTCTGACGCGTTCCTTGAAGAAGGCGAGATCGTTTCGACCCGTGGCCGCAACCCCGGCGATTCTTCGCGTGAAAATGCAACGCCGGGCGATCTGGCACAGGGCAAGCCGATTGTGGTGTTGATCAACGGCGGGTCGGCTTCGGCATCGGAAATCGTGACCGGCGCGCTGCAAGATCACCGTCGCGCGATTGTGGTTGGCACCAAGAGCTTTGGTAAAGGGTCGGTGCAAACGCTGATTCCGCTGAAAGGCGAAGGCGCGATGCGTCTGACCACGGCGCGGTATTACACGCCGTCGGGCCGGTCGATTCAGTCGCTGGGGGTGATGCCAGATATCGTGGTGAACCAGCCGGTGGTTGACCCGAATGCAACCGGAACCGAAACGCAGGCCGCAGAAGAGGCGACCAAGCAGCGCACCGAAGCCAGCCTGCGCGGCGCGATCACCAACGATTCGATGACGGAAGACGAGAAGAAGCAGTTGGAAGACGAACGCGCCCGCACCGAAGAAGCGGCCAAGCTGCGCGATGAAGACTATCAACTGGCTTATGCTGTCGACATTCTGCGCGGGCTGAATGCCGTCGCGCCGAAGCCGTAACACCAAGAAGGAGGGGCCGTGGCGCGACGCTGCGGCCCGATTTTGATGATTGATCCTGAAACTTTGCCCTATCGTCCCTGTGTGGGCGTGATGCTGATCAACGCCGAAGGTCTGATCTTTGCCGGACAGCGGTTGGATAACCCTGTCGCGGCCTGGCAGATGCCGCAGGGCGGGATTGATGACGGCGAAAAGCCGCGTCAGGCCGCGCTGCGCGAGCTGTGGGAAGAAACCGGTGTGACGGCGGATCTGGTCGAGTTTGTCGGCAAGACCCATCATTGGGTGACCTATGACCTGCCACCCGATCTGTTGGGCAAGGTTTGGGGCGGCAAGTTTCGTGGCCAGCGGCAGAAGTGGTATCTGTATCGCTTCTTGGGCGATGACGCGCAGGTGAACATAGCCACCTCCCACCCCGAATTCAGCCATTGGCGCTGGATCGGGGCGGATGAGATGATTGCGTCGATCGTGCCGTTCAAGCGCGCGGTTTACGAAGAGGTCGTTGCCAGCTTTCGCGCCTATCTGGCCTAGGCTGGCTGGGCGGCGCGGCGCAGATCGTTCATCAGTTCTTGCAACCCTTTGATGCTGCGGGCGTCTTTTAGATGGCCGTCAGCGTCAAATGCGTTGCCGGAATCGGCAATGAACACCTCTGGGCCGGGCAAAAGCAGCGGCCGGAACGGCGTCAGGCACAGCCGCAGCGAAAACTGCGACCGTTCGCCGCCGGCGCGGCCTGCGGCGGCAGAGACAATCGCCACCGGCTTATCCCGCCACGGGCTGCCTTTGGTGCGGCTTACCCAATCCAGCGCGTTTTTCAGCACTCCCGACAGCGCCTTGTTATATTCGGGGGTCGAGATCACCACCGCATCGGCGGCGTCGATCTGGTCAGCCAGAAGCTGCACTTCGGGCGGGATGCCGACGGCTTCGATATCGCCGTCATAAAGCGGCAGGCGCAGGTTGGCTTCAACATGGGTGGCAGGGCCAAACAGGCGGCGGGCTTCGGCCAGCAACAGCCGATTGGTTGATGCGGCACGCAGGGCGCCGCTGATGGAAAGCAGGGTCAGGTCAGACATCCGGGCTCCTTTTGCTTTAACGTCAGCCTAGCCCGACTTGGCAGCAAGGCAACAGCGCTGCGGACGCAGTTTCGCCGATGGGTTGCAAAAAACTGGTCGGGCCCGCAATATCTTGGGGATAAGCGGCAATACCGCGCCAGATTATGGGGGCTTGCGTTGACACGTGCGGCGCGCGGGCCGAAACTGCCTGCCTTGGCGGAATCACGAGGACCCCTTGCGCTTTACCAAGCTGCGGCTGAACGGCTTCAAAAGCTTTGTGGACCCCACCGATCTGGTGATCCACGACGGGCTGACCGGTGTGGTTGGCCCGAACGGTTGCGGTAAATCCAATCTGCTGGAAGCGTTGCGTTGGGTGATGGGCGAAAACC
>JAHEDL010000453.1 GCA_024641255.1 Pseudorhodobacter sp. | reverse complement strand
TGGGCGGCGCAAGCCTGACCGCAGCCTTGGCAGCGCAAGAGCCGGTCAAGTTGAAATCCATCAACAGCTTTGTCGATGGTGCGGCGGTGGCGCGGCTTGGCGACAAGACTTTTGCCGCGCTTGCCTGGGTCAAGCCAGAAGAAGTGCTGTTGGCGCCTGAAGATCGTATCTGCGTGACCATGCTGGAAATGTTGAACATCGAAGGCATCGTGCTTGAACCCGCAGGCGCGCTTTCGGTGGATGTGCTGCCGGAATTGGCGGACCAGATCGCGGGTAAAACCGTGGTTTGCGTGACCTCGGGCGGCAACTTTGATTTCGAACGCCTGCCAGAGGTGAAAGAGCGCGCCCAGCGCTATTCAGGTGTGAAGAAGTATTTCATCTTGCGGATGCCGCAACGACCCGGCGCGTTGAAAGAATTCCTTTCCATGCTGGGGCCGGAAGATGACATTGCCCGTTTTGAATATTTGAAGAAATCGGCGCGGAACTTTGGGTCTGTTTTGATTGGCATTGAAACCAGCAAGGCAGAAAACTTCAAATCACTGTTCGACCAGCTTGAAGCGGCGGCCTTTACCTATCGTGACATCACGAATGATGAAATCTTGTCGGAGTTTTTGATCTAGGCCGCATGCGCCCCACTGCAGCCCAAAGCAAAAGCGCGCTTTGACGCCTGATAGCTGGCGCAAACCTGCGCCAGATCAACCTCAAGATCACCGCTAGCCGCGCGACGTTCGCCATCTTGGCAAAAATTAGCAAAATCTGAAAAACCCAAATTGAGCGCGGCCCCTTTTAGAAAGTGCAGATCGCATTCCAACGCCTTTGCGCCGGCAAAACGCGATATGCGCAAAATCACTGCGTCTGCCTCTTCCAAAAACAGTGTGACGACTTCATCGAAGTCATTGGCGCCGATTTCATCGCGCAATTCGTTCACCCGATCCCACGCGATCACGCTGCACCGCCTAACACTAACTTTTTGCCAGATTGCCGCAGCAGGCTTAACAAATGGTAATTTAATGCCATCTGTGACCACAGAATTTTAGCCTTCACCTAACTTTAACGGCTTGGCTGCAAACAGGTCTGACAGAAAAGGAATTCGGTGTGGCCCCAGACTCAAGCATCCAAACCGGCACGAACGGGCGGCCCCATGGCACAGCCCGACGCCCTGTTTTGGTGGTGGATGACAGCAAGGCACAGCGGAAAATCTTGCAGGTGCAGCTGACCCGTTGGGGCTATGACGTCACCGAAGCGGCCAGTGCCGAAGAAGCCATACTGCTCTGCCAGCAGCAGGACTTCGATATCGTTTTGTCAGACTGGATGATGCCCGGGATGACGGGTTTAGATTTTTGCAAACAATTTCGGGCACTTCCGCGCGATGGCTATGGTTACTTTATTCTGCTGACGTCGAAATCCGAAAAGACCGAAATCGCCGATGGTCTGGAAAATGGCGCGGATGATTTTTTGACCAAACCTGTCAGCGCCAACGAACTGCATGCGCGACTGCGGGCAGGGGACCGCATTTTAAGCATGCATGACCAGTTGGTTGAAAAGAACCGACTGGTGGGCGCGACGCTGGACGAACTGCAAAAGCTGTATGATTCGCTGGACCGCGACTTGATCGAAGCGCGCAAACTGCAACAAACACTTGTTCGCGAAAGATTTCGCGATTTTGGCGCGGGAACGGCCGCGCTGATGTTGCGGCCCTCTGGCCATGTTGGTGGCGATCTGGTGGGCAGTTTTGTCATCGATAAAAATCGCATCGCGCTTTATTCGGTTGATGTGTCGGGCCACGGCGTTGCCTCGGCGATGATGACGGCGCGGCTGGCGGGGCTGTTGTCGGGCGCATCGCCCGATCAAAATATCGCGCTGAAAGTCACCACCGACGGCAGCCAAGACGCGTGGTCCCCCGCTGCGGTGGCCGCCCGCCTGAACCGCCTAATGCTGGAAGAACTGCAGGTCGATCAGTATTTCACCCTTGGTTATGCCGAAATTGACTTGGCAACGGGTCGCGGAACCTTGGTGCAGGCCGGGCATCCGCATCCGCTGTTGATGCGGGCGGATGGTAGGATCGAACGGCTGGGCGACGGCGGCTTGCCGATTGGCCTGATTGAAAATGCAGACTATCCAGAAACGCGGTTTACCCTTTATCCGGGCGACCGGATTATTCTTGTTTCTGATGGCATTACCGAATGTCCGAACCGCCAAGGCGAAGAACTTGGCAGCGACGGTCTTGCAAAAATTCTTCTTCAAAACAAGGGGCTGACCAACTCTGACCTGCTAGAAGCCCTGCTTTGGGATATGAACACCTTTGCCGGTGGCGCAGATTTTCCCGATGATGTTTCGGGGCTGATCTTTGATTACCGTGGCCCAGCCTGACGCAAGGCGCGGGCCAGCATGGCGCGGTCGCCGGGGTTGCCCAACAGGTCAAGCGCTGC
>JAHEDL010000444.1 GCA_024641255.1 Pseudorhodobacter sp. | reverse complement strand
ATGTCACAACCGTGGGGCCGTTACCTGAACAGATCACGATCTGCGAATAGCCGGCCGTCTGTGCCATCGCCGCGCCCGCCGCAGCACTTACCATGCCCGCAACCGTCAGGCTGAGGCAAAGCAAGAAGCAAAGAAGGGGGCAGGGCTTTTGGCGCATCATGGGGCGGACCATGCAGGGTCTGGCCCTGCCGCACCTTGATAAAGATCAAATGAAATAATCTTTTTGGCGGAAGGCCGGAAAAATCGTGCGCGGTGCTGATTTTTCTGATCCGTATCAATACAAACTGCGTTTAATACGGTAATTGCGTTGAAAACATCGGAGAGTTTTGCGTGCGGCTGACCAAATTTACCGATTTCTCGATGCGGGTGCTGCTATTCGCGGCAGCGCATCCTTTGGCGCGTGTCACGATTGAAGAAACCGCTGCGTATTTCGAGATCTCGCAGGCGCATGTGAAAAAGGTGGTGCTGACGCTGTCGCGCGGCGGGTTCTTGCGTGGGATTCGCGGCCGCACTGGTGGCTTTGCGCTTGCCCGTGCGCCGGACGAGATCAATCTTGGCGCGGTGTTGCGGTTGACCGAGCCGGATTTTGGCTTGTTTGAATGCTTTATGACCGGCAACGCCTGCATGATTTCACGCCCCTGCAAGCTGCCAAATGTAGCGCACGAAGCATTGTTGGCCTTCTTAGCGGTGTTCGACAGGCACAGTTTGGCCGATGCGCTGGTGCGGCCGGAGTATTTTCTTCCCGAAGCCAGGCAGGCAAAGCAACCGCTGCGCGCGCGGCCGCTGCAAGCGGCTTAGGCCGCGACGCTGCCAAGACGCGCCAGCCACGGCCATTGTGCATATCGGTCACCTGCGGGGGGCTGCGTGGCAAAGCGCTGCAGCGATGCCCAAGTGCGGTGGCCGCTAACGGCCGCAACTTGTGGGATTTGCCAGCCAAGATCGAACAAACGGGCGATGCCTTCGTTGCGCAGGTCTTGGAAATGCAGATCGTCGATTGCCAGAATTTTGCAGGCGCGGGTGAAGGCGGCGCTGATGGCATCTGCGCTATAGGGGAAGATGCGGGCGCCGATGACCGGCATGGCCAGCGCAAGACGCTCTGCTTCACGCGGCAGGCTGCACCATGTGCCGGGTGCTGCGGGGGTGGCGGGGCGCAGATGGACCCGGCCCGGTTCCAGATCGGCCCAGGTCAGGCGCGTGATTTCGTCTTGGCGGCGGGTGGAAAACAGTGCGAAGGCGATAACACGGTGCATCGGCACGGCGGCACAGCGTTCTGAACGTTGGGCAAAATACTGCATCAGCCGATCAAGTTCTTGCAAACTGGGGCGGCGATGGCGTTTTGCCGATTTGGCCACAAGCCCGCGGTGGCGGGCAGTGCGCAGGGCCTGTCTGGTCAGGTTTGCATCAACTGTCGGCGCCCGATCCAACAGATTGGACAGATGCGACAGATAGTTCTGCACCGTTTGAGGTTTGCGGGTTTTGCCCAAGGCGCGGGCAAAGCTGACAAGATCGGTCGCCGAAAGGCTGTTCAGCGGAATTTTTGCGATGTTATGACCAAGCGATGCCCGCAACACCTGCGACTTTGTTCGGCCAAGGTTACTTTGCTGCGTGGTTAGGGTCTGGCTGATCAGGTCGCCGACCGTAGGTTCGGCGCGGATTGCATTTTGACCTGCTGCGCGCAGCGTTGGTTCATTGCTTGCCAGCCAGATCTGCGCCAAACTGCGATCATCAAAGGTTTGCGCCTGCGATGCGACGGTTTTGCCGCCGCGCCTGACCACGATTTGCGCGGTATAGCCAATCGAGCCATCTTTTCGTGTCCGCGCGGCAATCGTTCCCATCTGCTTGTCCTACATCCGTGGCGTTCGGCCTACATTGGCGGGCAGGGGGATAATTTAGGGTTAATCCGTCCTACGCCGTTGTTGGCACTGGTCGTGCCGCAACTTCGGCAAGCCGCTGATTAAACGTAATATTGTCCATCCTACATGGCACAGAAAATTCTGTTGGCCCAATTTTGTGCTTGGGAACAGCCCCAAAAAATTGGACGAACCGCCCTTCCGACAACCGGAGCAAACGCAAACGGCGCCCCAAATTGCTTTGGGGCGCCGTTTGATTTTATGTGCATGCCGGGCTTGGCCGTGGCAGCAAGCCTAGCGCGTTTGGGCCCCGTGCTTATGCAAGGTCGAAACGGTCAAGGTTCATCACTTTGGTCCAAGCAGCCACGAAATCGGCGACGAAGGTGGCACCAGCGTCAGCACTGGCATAGACTTCTGCCAGTGCCCGCAGTTGCGAGTTTGACCCGAAAATCAGATCAACGCGCGTGCCGGTCCATTTTGCAGCACCCGTTGTGCGATCATGGCCTGCGAACAGATCACCCTTGTCGGAAACCGGTTTCCACACCGTCGCCATATCCAACAAATTGACAAAGAAGTCGGTG
>JAHEDL010000441.1 GCA_024641255.1 Pseudorhodobacter sp. | reverse complement strand
GCAAAGCCCGCGATTGAAACGGTCGACCCGTCGCCAGCCAGACGCTGCACCTGCACTTGCGGATCGGGGGTCTGGGTATCAAGCTTTTTGGTGATGATGTCGCGCAAACCGTCGGGCGACTGGCCCGCGGCTTTGATTTTGCCGGCGTAGGGCACAAAGATGAAGCCCGCACCGTCGACCTGAATTTCGGTCAACGCCGAAACCCGTTGGCCGGTGTTGCCCAGCAGCGGATCGTCCTTGACGTTTTCGTAGATGGTCAGGCCGAGCACATCGCCGGGGGCGATCTGGTCAGACCCCATGACGCCCGCGTTGCGGAAGGCCGAACTGAAGCCAAGCGCCGGTGTCAGCGCGGTGGCACGTGTGACGCGGGAATTGACCGCGACAATGAAGGCATCGCCCTGCTTAAGCACAGAGCCTTTATAAATTTCAGCCTTGTTCGGCCCCGAGCGCGGCAGGCCACAAGCCCCAACTGCACTAACAAGCGCGACAAGGACCAGGGCTTTCGCCCCCCTTGAACCGGTAATTTTCACTGCCCGGGCTCCTTTAACTGGATTTGCCTCAAGTTTTGCCTGCAAACCTACAGAAAGACGAAACAAATTGCCAGTATTGCTTTGTTTGCTCATGTTACCAACCGTAACTGTTGCCGTGGTGCCGCTTTGCCCAAAGTAAGGGCGTCGTAGGGGTCTTCGGGTTGCAGCATCATATCTACCACCTGTCGTAGCAGTTCGCGCCGCCCGCGCGAACTGTAGAAGCCGCCGGGAACTTGGCTGGTTTCCAACAGGTAGTGGCGATAGTCGCGGTAGGCGCGGCTGTCGGGGCGGGTGGGCAGGGTGAAAAACTCTTTCAGGCTTTGCGTCGAGACGAATTCGGGCTTGGCATAGACGGCGGCACCGAAGGTTTTCAGCGGCAGGCCGCGCCAGAGCGCCTGTTGGGCGGCGGTGGAATTGACGGTGACGGCGCTGCGGGCGTGGTTCAGCAGTGCGGCAAGTTTGCCGCCGCGCACGAAATGCACACGGTTTTGCACGCCGTGCAGCTTTGCCAAGCGTTTGATTTCATGGGCAACCGGGACACGGCCATCTTCCAGTGGGTGCGCTTTGAACACGATGTGGTGGTGGGGGGCTGCACCTTTGGCAAAGCCATCCATCACCAGCGCCAGAAATTCGGCCATGGTTTTGAATGGCGAATGCATCTGAAAGCTGGAGTCATGTTCCAGTTGCAGCAGCACAAGGTGATAGGGAAAGCCACCGTGTTTGATGCGGAAGGTGGCGGCCATGCGTTCCCAGCGGTGGAAGGGCAGCAGGGCAAGGCGTTTGACATAAAGCCAGAATTCTTGGCCCACAGTCAGGGCGCGATGGGGGCGAAAATTGCGATAATCCCAGAATCCGGCCATTACGAACCAATGATAAAGCGCGCCCCAGAACATGTGCTGGCGCATGTCGCCCCAGCGGGCGGGGGCGTCGGGCAGATCCATGTCCAGCGCCTCTAGCGCCTTTTGCATCTGCGTCACGGAAAGCTGCATCAGCCGCGAGTTGCCGTTCGAGCCGCCGCGTTCATAGCTGACCCAATAGGGGCGCAGGTAGCCTTCCTCGAAGACATGCACCGTCAGGCCTTCGGCGCGGGCGGCGGCGATGGCGGTGGCGTGCACCGGGCGGGTGTCGCCGTAAAGCACGATGTCGGTGATTTGTTTTTGCGCGATCAGGCTGCGGAAGGTGGCCGGCCAATCTTGCGCGGTGCCCCTATAGGCGATGTAGGTGGCGCGTGTTGCCCAGAACGCATGGTCGCCCCGGTTGAAGCCCACGCGCCAGACATCGGCCCCGGCGGCGACAAGCATCTTACCCAAGCGGTGAAAGAACGGGCCATGCGGGCCTTGCAAAAACAAAAACCGACGGCTTTGGCCTGAAATTTGCGTCTGCACTCGTGTATCGCCCAACTCGTTTCACTGACAAATGCGCCGAATTTCCCAAAGCGAAAAGGGGGAAAGCGGCGGGATTGTTTGCATATAGCGCAGCAGCGCGGCAAATTTGCGGCGAAAGCGCGGTCTTGTCGCAAGCGCGGGCGCGGTTTAGCAGTAGAGCCAGGCAAAAGGGGCAAGATGATGTTCACCGGAATCGTGACGGATGTGGGCGAAGTGCTGGAGCTGGAGCAGCGGGGCGATTTGCGCGCGCGTATCGGCACGGCCTATGATGTGGCCCGCATTGATATTGGCGCGTCGATTGCCTGCGAAGGGGTATGCCTGACCGTGGTGGCGCTGGGCGATAGCCCGCGCAATTGGTTTGATGTGCAGATTTCGGCGGAAAGCGTCAGCAAGACAAACCTGTCGGGCTGGACGGTGGGCAAACGGGTCAACCTTGAACGGGCGTTGAAGGTGGGCGACGAATTGGGCGGGCATATCGTGTCGGGCCATGTTGATGGTGTGGCGACGGTGGTGGCA
>JAHEDL010000438.1 GCA_024641255.1 Pseudorhodobacter sp. | reverse complement strand
TAGCCCGCCACGGTATAGGTGGTGCCCAAGCGCAGCTTGCCGGTCACCTGCCGCCCTTCGCTGAGCGGTAAGCGTTCCGCATCTTCAACCGCAGCGGTGATGTTGCGCGCCTGATGCAAGAACCGCGCGCCTTCGATTGTGGGTGTTACACCGTGAGGCGATCTGTCCAGCAACCTCACGCCCAATTGCGCCTCAAGCCCTTGGATCGCCGTCGTGATCGCGGATTGCGAGATATTCATCTCCATCGCGGCATGGCTGATTTGCCCGGTTTCGACCGCCGCAATGAAATATCGCAATTGTTTCAAGGTTAAAGCCATGGCCGCCTTGTATATCTAATTTATAGATACGGTGATCCAAAAAATGATATTTTACAATGTAAAAAACCCGTCGCAGGCTGATCCCAACGCATAGGTTCGGGGGAAAGATGACCGTCACGATCAACTGCGACATGGGCGAAAGCTATGGGCTTTACCGGATGGGCGACGATGCAGGCATGATGCCGCTGATCGACATTGCCAATGTCGCCTGTGGGTTTCATGCCAGCGATTTCAACCACATGCGCGCGACTGTGCGGCTTGCCAAGCAACATGGCGTCAAGGTTGGCGCACACCCGTCGTTGCCTGATCTGCAAGGCTTCGGCCGCCGCGAGATGAAGATGGGCCGCGAGGAAATGGCGAACTGTCTTATCTACCAGATCGGCGCGTTGTGTGGATTTCTGCGCGCCGAAGGCATGGCGCTAAACCATATCAAACCGCATGGCAGCCTTTACGGCATGGCGGCGCGGCAAGAAGACATTGCGCAGGCTGTTTGCGATGCCGCCGACATTTACGGCGTGCCGCTTTTGGGTATGACAGGCACGCTGCATGAAACGATTTACCCTGCGCGCGGACACGCCTTTGTTGCCGAGTTTTATGGCGATCTAGAGTATCGCGCCGATGGCAGCCTGATCGTGACCCGCGAGCATGATGCCAAAGACCCCGATTTGATGGCGGCGCGGGTTTTGCGCGCCATCACGCACGGTGTCGGAACCGCGATAGACGGCAGCGATATTCCGGTGCGCTGTGACAGTGTCTGTATTCATTCCGATACCCCCAATGCTTTGGATATTGCGCGCGCCGTTCGCGCCGCCCTTACCTGACAGGAGCCTGCCGATGCCCGCCCTTCAATCGCCACTGCCCGGAACCTTCTATCGCGCTGCGTCGCCCGATAAGCCGCCCTACAAAGTTGATGGCGAAGCTGTCGCTGTGGGCGATGTTATTGGGCTGATCGAGGTGATGAAATCCTTTCATGAAGTGAAGGCAGAAACTGCCGGCAGCGCCATTCGCTTTGTGGCCGAAAACGAAGAGCCGGTTATGGCAGGCGCAGTGTTGGCGGAACTTGATTGATGCTGAAAAAGCTTCTGATCGCCAATCGAGGGGAAATTGCGGTGCGCATCATTCGCGCGGCGCGCGACTTGGGCATCGAAACGGTTGCGGTGTATTCTGATGCCGATGCAACTGCTTTGCACGTTCAGTTGGCCGACGAGGCGGTCAACATTGGCCCGCCCGCAGCGAAGAAAAGCTATCTGAACGTCGACGCCATCCTTAAGGCGGCGCATGACACCGGGTGTGACAGCATTCACCCCGGCTATGGCTTTCTGGCAGAAAACGCTGGTTTTTCCGATGCCGTGTCCGCCGCGGGGTTGGTGTTTGTTGGCCCCTCTGGCGATGCGATCCGGTTGATGGGTGATAAAGTGGCGGCGCGGTCGGCGGCGCATGCTGCTGGTGTGCCAATCGTGCCCGGGTCTTTGGGGCGCGTCGATGGTATTGACGCCGCGCGGCATATCCTGATCGACACGGGCTTTCCGGTGATGATCAAGGCGGCGGCGGGCGGCGGTGGCCGCGGCATTCGTATCGCCGCCAATCTGGCCGAATTTGAACAAGCCTTTCCGCAAGCCGAGGCCGAGGCGCTGGCAGCCTTTGGTGACGGTGGGCTTTACATGGAAAAGGTAATCACCAAGGCCCGCCATATTGAAGTGCAAATTCTTGCCGACGGGGCCGATGCGATCCACTGTTTTGAACGCGAATGTTCGCTGCAGCGGCGTCGGCAAAAGGTCTGGGAAGAGGCCCCCAGCCGTGCTTTGTCGCCGCGCTTGCGGGATGAGTTGTGCAGCAGCGCGGTGCGCCTTGCCCGTGCGGTCAACTATTCCGGCGCTGGAACGGTCGAATATCTTTACGACGAAGACGCCGACCGTTTCTATTTCATCGAAATGAACACCCGAATTCAGGTTGAACATCCGGTGACCGAGATGATCACCGGAATTGATCTGGTGGCGGAAATGCTGCGGATCGCGGGCGGCGAGCCGTTGCGCCTTTTGCAATCGGATATCACCGTTAAGGGTCATGCCATCGAGGTGCGATTGAACGCCGAAGACCCCGCGCGCGGCTTTGCGCC
>JAHEDL010000426.1 GCA_024641255.1 Pseudorhodobacter sp. | reverse complement strand
ACGGCGGGATTTTCCATGTCGAAGGCGTGCCGGACGAGCAGCTGCACCCGTTCTTGCTGATCGAATGCCCGCGCCTGATGTTCCCGTTTGTGCGCCGGATCATTTCGGATGTGACCCGCGATGGTGGATTCCCGCCGCTGAACATCGACACGGTGGATTTTCTGGCGCTGTACCGCACCGAGTTGGCGCGGCGCGCACAGGCGCAGGCCGCAGTCAACTAAGGCCTTTCAAACGCTAGAAAAACCGGCCTTCAGGGGCCGGTTTTTTCATATCTGGTAGTAATCGCGATACCAGCGCACGAAAGCAGCGACGCCCTCGCGGAAATTGGTTTGCGGTTGGTATCCTGTCAGCGTTTTCAACAGGTTGGCGTCGGCCCAAGTGGCTGGCACGTCGCCAGTTTGCATCGGCATGTAGTTGCGGATGGCTTTGCGACCGGTTTCAGCCTCGATTGCGTCGATGAAATCCATCAGCCGGACTTTGTCAGAGTTGCCGATGTTGACAACGCGGAAGGGGGCGGCGGGGCTAAGGCTGTCGCCTGGCGCGATATCGGCAGGGGTTGCAGGACGCTGCGGCACCGCGTTGATCAGCAGGCGGATGCCGCGCACCAGATCGTCGACATAGGTAAAATCGCGCCACATGTCGCCGTTGTTGTAAACGTCGATCGGGGTACCTTCCAGCACGCCGCGGGTGAATTTGAACATAGCCATATCAGGGCGACCCCACGGCCCGTAAACCGTGAAGAACCGGAACATCGTGATCGGCAGATTGTAGATGTGGGCGTAGGAATGGCCCATCATCTCATTGGCTTTTTTCGTTGCAGCGTAAAAGGTTAGCGGCGTTTCGGTCTTGTGGGTTTCAAGAAAAGGCATCTCTTCATTCGCGCCGTAAACCGAGGATGTCGAGGCCATCAACAGGTGTTCGACGTTCAATTCGCGGGCAAGATCCAGCACGTTGAAGCCGCCCACAAGGTTGGCATCAAGATAGGCGCGGGGGTTTTCAAGACTGTAGCGCACCCCTGCCTGTGCCGCGAGATGGACGATAGCCTGCGGTTTTGCGGCGTGCATGGCTGCAGACAAGGCAGCCTGATCTTCCAGCAGCGCCTCTGTTGTGGTGAAGTTCGGATGCTGCAACAGCATTGCATGTCGGCGCTGCTTTAGCGCGACGTCGTAGTAATCCGTCATGCCATCATAGCCAGCAACACGGAAGCCTTCATTCAACAGCAGCTGGCACAGATGGTAGCCGATGAAACCGGCAGAGCCGGTGACGAAAATGGTCTTCATTTTTTGGGCCTTATACAAATTTTGGCGATGTTAGAGCCGCTTTTTCCAAATTGCCGCATCGCCCATCTTTTCAACAAAGGCGCTATGGGCGGCAATTTCGGCTTCGGTCAGGCGGGATGGCAGCGGTTCCGGCCGTGGGCGCGGCCGCCAATCGCTGGTGGTTTGCAGCTTTTGGGTTTTGTTCTGCGCTTCGGGGTTCAGGCCAAAATCGGGTTGGCGACCGCCGATAAGCTCTAGGTAAACCTCTGCCAAGATTTCAGAGTCGAGCAGTGCGCCGTGCTTTTCGCGTGCCGAGTTATCGACCCCGAAGCGGCGGCAAAGCGCATCAAGCGAGGCGGGCGATCCGGGGAACTTTGCGCGCGCGATCATCAGCGTATCGGTGGCGCGGGCATAGGGCAGACCGGCGAAGCCAGCGGCTTTGAGTTCGTGGTTAAGGAACTTCATATCGAAGGCAGCGTTGTGGATGACAAGCTGCGCATCGCCGATGAAGTCGATGAAGGCCTGCGCGATGGATTTGAACACCGGCTTATCGCGCAAAAAGTCGTCGCCAAGGCCGTGCACTTCGAAAGCGGCTTTCGGCATCATGCGTTCGGGGTTGATATATTGGTGGTAGGTATTGCCGGTTGGCAGGTGGTTGAACAGCTCTACCGCGCCGATTTCGACGATGCGGTCGCCTTCGCTGGGTTCAAAACCGGTGGTTTCGGTGTCGAGGACAATCTCACGCATTTCGGCCTCGGATATGGGCGATCAAGGCTGTGATATAGGCCTGCGTCGCGGCGAGGTCGAGGGTTTCGACGATATGGGTGGCAAGGCCACGCTTTTCGGCATCGGGCATTTGGCGTGCCAGAATGGAGTCGAACTGCTGTTCGGTCATGCCGGGGCGGGCAAGCACCCTTTCGCGCTGCAGATACGGCGGTGCAGTGACAAGCAAAGTGGCGTCAAATTCGCCCTGCGACGATTTTTCGAACAGCAGCGGAATATCTAAGACGACGATATCGGCGGCGACCTTGGCAAGAAATTCGGCGCGATCTGTGGCAACAAGCGGGTGCACTGCGGATTCGATTTTTTGCAGAAGCGTGGGTGTTTTAGCGATTTCTCGTTTCAGCGTTTCACGTGAAACATTATCATTTTCAATGGCTTGCGGACATATTACTG
>JAHEDL010000417.1 GCA_024641255.1 Pseudorhodobacter sp. | reverse complement strand
CGTCACAGTGGTCGATCAGCTGCACCGGGTCGGCGTTGGGCGCGATGACATCGGCAAGGCCCGCCAGTTCGGTGGCGGCGATGCTGCCGGGGCGCAGGCCAGCTTCGACATCGGGGTGCGGTTTGTAGATCAGCACGGCTTTCGGATGGGCTGACCGCGCCACGCGCAGCAGGGCCAGATTGCTGCGGATGTCGCCTGCACCAAGCCGGATTGACGCGTCGTCTTCGACCTGACCGGGCACCAGCACCCGGTGGCCCTCGGGAAGGTCGGGCAGGGCCGCGCCGCCAAGGTTATATTTGCTTAACCCTGCCGCTAGCAGCGATTTCAGCAGCTTTTCAGCGCGCTGGGCGGCATCGGGGGGCAGTGGGGTGGCGATCAGGCGTTCCAACCGGCTTTCGCGGGTCGGGTCGTAGTAAATGCCCAGATCATCGGTTACCAGACTAAGCGGCGGCACCAGTTCGGCCCCCAACCCACGCGAGCGCAAAAAACCGTCTTCGACCCGGCGGATGGCAACATCGGTGGGCAGATCGGCAGGCTCTTTGCCGGCCCAGATCAGCAAGCCACGGGCTTTGCGCCGGGCAAGCGCCACGGCTTTTTGCGGGCTATCTTGAAAAATCAGCGGCTTTTCGCGGCCAAACACCGCTTGCAGGCGGCCGCGTTTCCACAACCGCATGCCGCAGGCCACATGGCCAAACCGATCTTCGCGATGCGCGCGCAGATCGGCCTCTAGCTGATTCACCGCGTCTTCAAAGCTGCACAGCCGGTCACGGCAAGGGTCATACCATGTGGGCGCAAGGATCATCGCGGCGGCGAAAAGTTGCGTCCGGGTCAGGTTGCGCTTGCGGCGGGCGACAGGGAATTCGTCTGTTGTCAGGCCCCAACCGGCATAGAATGGCTGGCCAAACACCCGGGGGCGGTGGCCGGCCAAAATCGCCTCGAACCCCAGTTGCGATGACACGGTGTAGACCGCAATCGCGCCGTCAAGCAGCCGCCACGGCGACACCGGATCGGTGAGCAGTTGCACCTTTTCGGTTTGGTCGGTGGGCGCAAAATGGCCTTTGCGCAGCCCGAGTGCGGTTTCGGGATGGGTCTTGATGATGATGCGGGCCTGTGGGTGTTCAGTCTTTGCGGCGGCCAGCATTTCGGCAAACCGCGCGGCACTGGCGCCTGAATGCCGGATGGATGCATCGCCTTGGGTTTGATCGACTACCAGAACATAACCGGGGGCGGGCAATGGTGCGTTGCCAAGGTGCATGTTGTATTTTGATAAGTCGAGCGCCTGAAGCCGTGAAATTCCAGCTCTGGCACGGGCCAAAATGTTCGAATCGTCTAAGGGGTGCGTCGCCAAAAGTCGTTCAAGCGCCGAGGGTGCGCTGGAGTCAAAATGCACACCCAGCGGGTCGATAAGCAGGCCAATCGGGGCATCGCCCATGCGGCCGGGGCGGATGGAGCGCAAGAAGGCATCTTCGATCCGCAGCAAGGGCAGCTTGCGCGCGGCGGCCACGGCCTCGCCGCGACGGGCATAAGGCGAGCGGCCCCAGACGACGACGCCATCATTTGGCCCCGGTGTGCCAAGGCAAAGGTCGTGCCCAGCCAGCGCCAAGATCCGGCGCAGGCGCGGCTGTAGCAGGAATCCGGCATTGTAATAATAAAGCCGCCGAGGGGTGGCCCCGGCGGCTGAATTTGGTGCGGGCGGGGGTGTCAAACCCGCCTCAGTTGCCCGCTGTGGCGATACCGTTAGCAGCCCCGGTGGTGCCGGAAATTGCTGCCAGCGTTTTGGTCCACTGCACATAGGGGGCTTCGGTGACGTAAACGGTGTCGCCGTCGCGGATCAGGAAATCGCGGGCGTCGAACATACCGGTGGGCTGAGTCAGGTCAAGCACATAGACCATGCGCTGATCGCCCTTCAGGTCGGTGCGGCCCATGACGGCATTGGCGATTTCGGCAGGTTCGTTGCGGAACACGAAAACGCCAGTCGGGTCGGCGGTTGCGGTGTTCAGGCCGCCGACGGTGGCGATAGCCTCGATTGCCGACAAGGTTTGGGTTTCAAACGGCACCCGGTTTTGCGCGCCGGTGGCCCCCAGCGCGGTGAAGGCGCGGGTGTCACGTTCGACAACGATCTTGTCGCCGGGACGCAGCGCGATATCCAGCGACGGGTTCGAGAACAGGTCTTGCAGCCAGATTTTACCGCTTTGACCGCCACGGGTCACGCGGACGATGGCGACTTCGGGTTCAATTGTGACGCCGCCAGCCTTTGACAGCATGGCCGACAGGGTGCGGGTGGGCCGTTCGATCGGGTAGACGCCCTGCGCACCGGCAAAGCCCGCGATTGAAACGGTCGACCCGTCGCCAGCCAGACGCTGCACCTGCACTTGCGGATCGGGGGTCTGGGTATCAAGCTTTTTGGTGATGATGTCGCGCAAACCGTCGGGCGACT
>JAHEDL010000411.1 GCA_024641255.1 Pseudorhodobacter sp. | reverse complement strand
GCCCGTCACTTCGGCTGCGGTTTCACCCGGCTGCAACCGATAAAGCCCAAAGCCAACATAGCCCCAGCCGGCATTTTCCGGCGTGACATCATGCACTTTGCCAGTCGTGCCCGTCGGTTTACGCAATAGCTTGGACATGGTTCATCCTCTTGGCTCAAATATCCCACGGGGGTGCGGGGGTGTGAAACCCCCGCTCTGTCGGTTTTTATGTATCCAGACCGGCGCGCTTGGCAAAGCCCTTCAGGCTGCGCAGGCCAAGCGATTGATAGTCCATCGGAATCCGCACCGACGGGTCTTGTTCGGCTTCAATAACCAGCCAACCCGAATAGTTGTGCTGCGCCGCAACCTCCAGCACGCCATAGAAATCAACCGCGCCCTCGGCATCGCCCGGAACAGTGAACGACCCACGCCGCACGCCTTCCAGGAAAGAAAGCCCCAGCTCACGCACCTCTTGCATGATCGCCGGACGCACGTTCTTGGCGTGAATGTGGCCAACGCGGTGCATGTGCTTTTTCGCCACCCGCACCGGATCGCCGCCGCCGTAATAGCAGTGGCCAGTATCCAACAGCAGATGCGTATGCGGGCCGGTTTCCGCCATCAGACGGTCAATCTCCCACTCGGCCTCAACGATGGTGCCCATGTGGTGATGGTAGACCAGCGTGATGCCTTGCGCGGCCGAAAACGCCGCCAAAGCTTCGATGCCGGCGCCGAATTTCTTCCACTCGGCGTCGGGCAGATGCGGGCGATCATTGACCGCCTTGCTGTCATCGCCGTGAATCGCGTTCGAGGTTTCGCAGACGATGATCACCTTGCAGCCCATGCCTTTCAGCAGGTCAAGATAGGGCTGCATCGCTGCCTTTTCGTCTTCGACCGAATTCACCAGCAGGTTGGTCGAATGCCAGCCCGAGATGTATTTCAGCCCGCGCGGCTGGAACAGCGCGTTCAGGCCGTCCACCGTCAGCGGCATTTTATGGCCCTTTTCAATGCCATCAAAGCCGATCTTGGCGGTTTCGTCCAAGCATTGTTCCAAGCTGATATGCGCCCCAAGCGAGCGGTCGTCATCATTGGTCCAAGCGATTGGGTTGGTGCCGTATTGGATCATAATTCCCTCAATTTTTAGCGACGGGGTGAACGTCAGTCCACAAGCCGTTGATGTTTGCTATTTTCTTCATATTTCGCACGGGCGTCGCGAACTTCGGCACGCACCGAAACTTCGGGCACGCCGACATCCCACCAATAGCCGCCTTCGGGCGTGCCAGGCCACGGATCGGTATCAATCACGATCACTTGCGGAATTTTCGCGGTTTTGGCGGCGGTCAAGGCCGCTTCCAATTCGGCAATCGTTGCCACTTTCACCGCCTGTGCACCCATTGCGGCGGCATGGGCGGTAAAGTCGATGTGGCTTGGGTTGACGTGATAGCTGTCGTCCAACAGGTTGTTGAAACCTGCCCCGCCCGTGCCCTTTTGCAGCCGGTTGATGCAGCCATAACCACGGTTGTCGGTGATCACCACCGTGAAGGGCACGCCCATCATCACCGCCGTCGCCAGTTCCGAGTTTGCCATCATATAGCTGCCGTCGCCGACCATGCAGATCACATCGGCCTGCGGACGCGCCATTTTGATGCCCATTGCCCCGGCAATTTCATAGCCCATGCAGGAAAAGCCGTATTCCATATGGTAGCCGCCCACCGGCGCATCCCAGATTTTATGCAACTCACCCGGCATTGTGCCCGCCGCCGACATCACCACGGTCGACTTCAGCGCGGTGCGCTGCACGGCGCCGATCACCTGCATATCGGTGGGCAAAGCGTTGTCATTTGCCGGAGCCGCTTTGACCGCTGCGGTATTGGCCGCCCAGTTCGCCTGCAGGTCGGAAATCGAAGGCCATTTCTGGCTTCCCAATGCCTTTTCAATTGCTTGCAGTGCGATCTTTGCATCGGACACAAGGTTCAGCGCGCCATGTTTATAGGCGTCATAGGCCGCGACGTTGATCGACAAGATCCGCCGCGCCGGGTTCTTGAACAGCGCCCACGATCCGGTGGTGAAATCCTGGAACCGAGTGCCAAGACCAATCACCAGATCGGCATTTTCACAAACCGTGTTGGCGCTGGACGACCCTGTAACACCAACCGGGCCAAAGTTCAGCGCATGATCGAAATCAAGGCAGGACTTGCCCGCCTGGGTTTCCACCACCGGAATGTTATGCGCGGTCGCAAAGGCGGCAAGTTCAGCCTCGGCCCCCGAATAGATCACCCCGCCGCCTGCAACGATCACCGGATTTTTTGCCGCTTTGATCGCTGCAATCGCATCTGCCAACTCATCAGCATCGGCTTCGGGACGGCGAATTTTCCACACTTTCGGGGTGAAGAACGTCTCTGGATAATCAAAGGCTTCGGCCTGCACGTCTTGACAGAACGCAAGGCACACCGGGCCGCAAT
>JAHEDL010000396.1 GCA_024641255.1 Pseudorhodobacter sp. | reverse complement strand
AAGGTCGAAAAGGAAGGCCTGTATTACGGTCAGTGTTCTGAGCTTTGCGGCGCGCGTCACGCCTTCATGCCGATTGCGGTTGAAGTCGTGTCGAAGGAAAACTTCGCGCGTTGGGTTGCGTCAAAGGGCGGCAAGATGCCGGGTTCTGAACCCGTTGCCGCGCCGGCGCCTGCCGCTGCTCCTGCCGCCGTGCCTGCTGCTGCGCCTGCCGCGGCAGAAGGTGCGAACGAAACCGCCCCGGCTGCGCCTGCGGCCGCCACCAAGGCTTAATGACCATGACGACTATTGCTGCAACGCATGATCATGCGCATGATCATGACGATCACCAGATGGGCTTTTTTGCGCGCTGGTTCATGTCCACCAACCACAAGGATATCGGGACTCTGTATCTGATTTTCGCGATTTTCGCGGGGATCATTGGGGGTGCGATTTCGGGCCTGATGCGTGCTGAACTTGCACAGCCGGGCATTCAATATCTGACGACCTGGGCGGCCATGCTGGAAGGCCAAGGCGCCAGCATCGACCAAGCCTATCACATGTGGAACGTGTTGATCACGGCGCACGGCCTGATCATGGTGTTCTTCATGGTCATGCCCGCTGTCATTGGCGGTTTTGGCAACTGGTTCGTGCCCATCATGATCGGGGCGCCAGATATGGCCTTCCCGCGCATGAACAACGTGTCGTTCTGGCTGTTGGTCCCGGCTTTCATCCTGCTCTTGGGCTCTGCCTTTGTGCCGGGCGGTACGGGGCTGGGTGCAGGCACGGGTTGGACCGTTTATGCGCCTTTGTCGACTTATGGCTCTCAAGGCCCGTCGGTTGATATGGCGATCTTCTCGCTGCACTTGGCGGGCGCTAGCTCGATCATGGGCGCGATCAACTTTATCACGACCATCTTGACCATGCGTGCCCCCGGCATGACGCTGCACAAGATGCCGCTGTTCGTCTGGTCGGTTCTCGTGACCGCGTTCTTGCTGTTGCTCGCGCTGCCGGTTCTGGCCGCGGCGATCACCATGCTGCTGACGGATCGTAACTTCGGGACGACCTTCTTTGATCCGGCTGGTGGTGGCGATCCGCTGCTTTATCAGCACTTGTTCTGGTTCTTCGGTCACCCTGAGGTGTACATCATGATTTTGCCGGGCTTCGGCATTGTCAGCCAGATCATCTCCACCTTCTCGAAGAAGCCGGTGTTCGGTTATCTCGGCATGGCATATGCCATGGTCGCGATTGGCGTTGTTGGCTTCATCGTGTGGGCGCACCACATGTTCACGGTCGGTCTCGACGTGAACACCAAGATGTACTTCACGGCAGCCACCATGGTGATTGCGGTGCCGACTGGCATCAAGATCTTCTCGTGGATCGCAACAATGTGGGGTGGGTCCATTCGCTTCACGGTGCCGATGGTTTGGGCGCTTGGCTTCATCTTCATGTTCACCGTGGGTGGCGTGACCGGCGTTGTTCTCGCCAATGGTGGTGTCGATAACTATATGCACGACACCTATTATGTCGTGGCGCACTTCCACTATGTGTTGTCGCTGGGTGCGGTGTTCGCGCTGTTTGCCGGCTTCACCTATTGGTTCGCCAAGATGAGTGGCCGTCACCTGTCCAACTTCCTTGGCCACCTGCACTTCTGGGTGTTCTTCATCGGCGTGAACCTGGTGTTCTTCCCGATGCACTTCCTGGGCTTGCAGGGGATGCCGCGCCGCTACCCGGATTATCCGGACGCGTTCGCTTACTGGAACCATATCGCCTCGCTGGGCTACGTCATTATGGCCGCTTCGATGGTGATCTTCTTTGTCAACGTCTTCTACGCGCTGCTCGCGGGCAAGAAGGCGGAAGGCAATTACTGGGGTGAAGGTGCGACGACGCTCGAATGGACGCTTTCGAGCCCGCCGCCGTTCCACCAGTTCGAAACGCTTCCCAAGGTCGACTAAGGGAAACGCTCACCCGTTTCTCAGACCTTAAGACACACGTATTGCCCGGGCCTGCCTATGCATGGCCCGGGCTGTACCCAAAAAGGCCGAGGACGGGTTTACCATTATGACGAGCCTTAGTGTGCCCAGCTCTGACAGTCTCCCCGCGGATTGGCGCGATTTTCTTGCGCTGACAAAACCGCGGGTCATGTCGCTTGTGGTCTTCACCGGGCTTTGCGGCTTGTTGGCCGCCCCCCAAGCCATCCATCCCGTTCTCGGCTTTGCGGCCGTCTTGTGCATTGCGCTGGGCGCGGGTGCGGCGGGTGCGCTTAACCAATGGTATGAGGCTGATATTGATGCGCGGATGAAGCGCACCGCCAACCGGCCGCTGCCTGCTGGCCGGATGGATCGCCAAACTGCGCTGCACTTTGGTGTTGGCCTGTCCTTCTTTTCGGTATTGACGCTGGGGCTCGCGACCAATTGGGTGGCCGCGGCGATCCTGACCGCCTCGATCCTGTTTTATGTTCTTGTCTA
>JAHEDL010000380.1 GCA_024641255.1 Pseudorhodobacter sp. | reverse complement strand
GTGACAATCTCTTGCGGAGAAAGCTGCTCGATCCCAAGCAGGTGGCGGGCGCGGAAGGTCATGGGCATCTCCGAGGGCTTTTGCCGCTTATAGAAACACCTTGCCCGTCCGACAAGGCATCACCACAAGCGCCTTGTCCCTCCCCGCCTGCGGCCCTACCCTGCACGCCATGGGAATCGAAACCGACATCGCCAACGATTGGCACGCAGCACTGGCCGCATTGGCGTGGCAGGTGGAACTTGGCGTGTCCGATATCGTTGGGGAAACCCCGCTAGATCGCTATGATCTGCCCGAACCCGTCAAACCCGCCCCGCCACCACCGCCGCAACGCGCCTCTGCCGTGGCACCAATGCCCGAACCCGTCGCAGCCGCGCCCGATGCTGCCATTCATGCCGCAAGCGATGCCGCCAACCGCGCCACCTCGCGCGATGGCTTGCGCGATGCACTTGCCGCCTTCGATCTTTGCGAATTGAAAAAGGGCGCGCGCAATCTGGTGTTCTGCGATGGCAACCCGAACGCCCGCGTTCTGGTTCTGGGCGAAGCACCGGGGCGCGAAGAAGATCTTCAAGGCCGCCCCTTTGTCGGCGCCGCAGGCCAGTTGCTTGACCGCATGTTTGCCGCCATCGGCCTGTCACGAAACAGCCCCGACCCTGCGACCGCGCTTTACATCACCAATGTCATGCCGTGGCGGCCGCCGCAAAACCGCGATCCGTCGCCAGATGAAATCGCCATGATGCGCCCCTTTGTCGAACGACATATCACCCTGGTTGACCCCGACGTGATCGTGGTTATGGGCAACACACCGTTGCAGGCGCTGCTGAAAACCAAAGGCATCTTGCGCGCGCGCGGCACTTGGGCGCAGGCGCTTGGCAAGCCAGTGCTGCCCATGGCGCATCCGGCCTATCTGCTGCGCAAACCCGAAGCCAAACGCGAGGCTTGGGCTGATCTGTTGTCGTTGCAGGCAAAGCTGCGCGGCTAGGCGGCACCTGGCGCTGTCAGGGCGCAGGACAGCCCGAAATCTCTACCGATTTGCCCTGCCCCAGCACCGTCACCTTCACCGCCGACCGATCAAGCGCAAACGGCGCGCCGTTGTTTGCAACCAGATCGGTCACCGATGTCAACGTGCCGCCGTGCCGCGTGGTTTGGGCCTCGGCGACCCAAACCGAGGCATCGGCGGTTTCAAACACCACTGTCTCTTCTGGTCCCGGCGCGGGCAGATCCAGCTTTGCGGTCAGGCGTAGTCCGTCGGCAATCGGCTCCACCGCGCAAGAAATCGTCTTTAGCCCCGCTTCTTTGCCGCTTCTGGGCTCTGCCTGCAGCGCAGCGCGAATCGCCGCATCCGGCTGTCCGGCCCCGCTCAGCTCCGCCTGCATCTGCAACGCCGCGGGCATGCAGATCTTGTTGCACACGCCAAGATCAACCGCCGCCCGCAGCGACACCGGCTTTGCCGGGTCCACCGGCGTTACTTCCAGCGGCAGCACCACACCGTCGTGATAGCCGATGGTCTGCATGCCGTTCAGGTGAAACACCACCGGGCTGGGCCAATGCACCCGCACCGATTGCACATTCGTTGAACCCGACCAATCAAACAGCGGCGGAATGCCCGCTTCGCCCGGCGCCCGCCAATAGGTTTTCCAATCCGGCGCCAATTGCAGGCTTAGCCCCGCCATGTGATGGCCGTTCTGCATCTGCCATCCCGGCAGCAGTTCAGCCGACAGCACCTCATCTTGGGTGGTGGCAAGCGCGGGCGCGGCGACGGTCAGGGATATCAGCAGGGCTTTGATCATGGCCAAAAGATAGGCGCTTGCCAGCGGCGGGGGAAATCACGTTCCGGCGATAGCTCTGTAACCAATCAGGGCTTGAGACAACCGCCGCCTGCCCCCATCTTGAAGCTGTGCGGTATTGGGGGCGCGACTCGATGGATCTTTGCGGAAAGCTGTTGGTGGCAATGCCGGGCATGGGCGACCCCCGGTTTGAACATTCGGTGATCTTGGTCTGCGCCCACACCCCCGAAGGCGCGATGGGGCTGATCATCAACAAACTGATGCCCGACCTGTCGTTTGGCGGGCTGCTAGAGCATCTGGAAATCCCGCTTGGCGCGCAGGGCCGCGACATTCGCGTGCATTTCGGCGGCCCTGTGGAACGCGGACGCGGCTTTGTGCTGCACTCGCCCGACTATGCCGGCGGCCCCGCCACGATGCAGATCGCCGGCGGCTATGGCATGACTGCCACGATGGACGTGCTCGAGGCGCTGGCAAAAGGCCAAGGCCCCGCGCAAGCCCTGCTGGCGCTTGGCTATTCGGGCTGGGGCCCCGGCCAGCTAGAGGCTGAAATTGCCCGTAATGATTGGTTGACCGTTGATCCCGACATGGCGCTGATCTTTGCCGAGAATGACGCCACAAAATGGGGCGGCGCGCTGCGCGGCATGGGCATCGACCCGCTGTCGC
>JAHEDL010000367.1 GCA_024641255.1 Pseudorhodobacter sp. | reverse complement strand
AAAGCGACGGTGCAACAGGCCGTGTCGTTCCAGAATCCTTCCGATCCGTTATCGCAACTATCGTTGCAGAAGATTGCTGTTGTCAATATTCGATGTTGTCGTTTATCGTTGTTCGCAACCTTAGGGAGGAAACCAGATGAGCCAGTCCACGATTCGACTGACGATGGCGCAGGCGCTGGTGCGCTACCTGTGCAACCAGTTTACCGAGATTGACGGCGTGCGGGTGCCGCTATTTGCCGGGGTGTTCGGCATTTTCGGGCATGGCAACGTGACATGCCTGTCAGAGGCGCTAGAGGCGGTGCAGGATGTATTGCCAACCTGGCGTGGCCAGAACGAACAGTCGATGGCCTTGGCTGCGATTGGTTTTGCCAAAGCAAAACAGCGGCGGCAGATCATGATTGCCACCTCGTCTATCGGGCCTGGCGCACTGAACATGGTGACGGCGGCCGGCACGGCGCATGCCAACCGGCTTCCGGTGCTGCTGATCGCGGGGGACACCTTCAACAATCGTCTGCCAGATCCTGTGCTGCAACAGGTTGAACATTTCAACAATCCGACCACCACGGTAAACGATGCGTTCAAATCCGTGACCCGATACTGGGACCGCATCACCCATCCGGCGCAGATCATTCAATCCTTGCCGCAGGCGATTGCCGCCATGCTAGATCCGGCCGATTGTGGCCCGGCCTTTATTGGCCTGCCGCAAGATACGCAGGAAATCGCCTTTGATTATCCAGAGGTGTTCTTCGCAGAACGCCTCTGGACGATTCCGCGTCCGCGCGCTGATCGCAAGGCTTTGGCAGATGCTGCGGATCTGCTGAAGACAGCAAAAAAGCCGCTGATCATTGCGGGCGGCGGCGTGCGCTATTCCGGTGCAGGCAATGCCGTGGCGGAATTTGCCGCCAAACGGGGGATTCCGGTGGTTGAAACCATCGCGGGCAAAGGCGGCTTGACGCATTACCATCCCGTTCACGCCGGACCCATTGGCATCATCGGGTCTACCTCGGCCAACGCTTTGGCGGGCGATGCCGACGTGATTCTTGCGATTGGCACCCGCTTGCAGGATTTCACCACCGGGTCTTGGACGGCCTTTGCGCAAGATGCCCAATTTATCGCGATCAATGCCGCGCGATTTGATGCGGTCAAACACCGCGCTTTGGCTGTGGTGGGCGATGCGCTGGAAACTGTTACGGAACTGGATGCCGCTTTGGGAATTTGGCACGCCGATGCTGCCCATCTGCCTCATGCGCAAGCGCTGTTTGCCGAATGGAACGCCCTTCTGGACACGCATCAGGCCGTCAGCAACGGTCCGATCCCGACCTATGCGCAGGTGGTGGGCGTGCTGAACAAGACCGCCCGCCCGAATGACACGCTGATCGGTGCGGCGGGCGGCACACCGGGCGAAATCACCAAGGGTTGGCGGGTAAAAGACCCCAACACGTTTGATTGCGAGTTCGGTTTTTCCTGCATGGGCTATGAAATTGCTGCCGGATGGGGGCATGCAATGGCCAAAGGCGGAGCAAAAGGGACCGGCGGCACCCCCATCGTGATGCTGGGCGACGGCACCTACATGATGATGAACTCGGACATCTACTCGACGGTGCTAACCGGTCATAAGATGATCGTCGTGGTCTGCGATAATGGCGGTTACGCGGTGATCAGCCGTCTGCAACAGTTCAAAGGGGTGCCCGGATTTAACAATCTGCTGAAAGATTGCCGCATTGCCGACAAGGCCAACCCGCTGCATGTCGATTTCGTCAAACACGCCGAGTCGATGGGCGCCTTGGCGCGGCATTGCGAAAGCCTTGCCGATTTGGAAGAGGCGATGATCTGGGCGCAGGGGAATGACCGCACAACCGTTATCTCTATCACGTCCGACGCCTATGCTTGGGTGCCCGGCGATGCCGACTGGGATGTCGGCGTACCTGAAGTTTCAACCCGTGACAGCGTGAATGCCGCACGGGACAGCCAAATAGCCATCCGCGCCAAACAGCGGATCGGCGTATAAAAGAAGGGTCGTAGAAGATGAAAGCCAAACTGGGTATTGCCCCTATCGCATGGTGGAATGACGACCTTGCGGAATTGTCCGATGATGTCAGCCTGGAAGAGTGTCTGCGTCAGGCGTCCGTTGCGGGTTTCACCGGCATGGAGACGGGGCTCCGCTTTCCGATGGATATGGCCGAACTTGGGCCGATCTTGAATAAATACGGTATTTCTGTCTGTGGTGGCTGGTTTTCGGGGCTGCTGCTGGATGGTGATATCGAAGTCGAGAAAGACCGCATTGCGGCCCAGCACACCTTTTTCAAGGCCGCTGGCGCACCGTGCATCGTTTACGGTGAAACCGCGCGTTCGGTGCAGGGGGTCAAATCTGCCCCGCTGTCCAGCAAGCCGAAGCTGACCGAGGCAGAGATCGCGGTTTATGGCCGCAAGGTTAGCGATTTTGCTGACT
>JAHEDL010000354.1 GCA_024641255.1 Pseudorhodobacter sp. | reverse complement strand
GGACGTCTCCCCCTCAAATACGCCGCCCGTTTCCGGGCGGCATAAGTCCTTGATTTTGCGTCAGTGGACAAAAATCACCACTTCAATGGACAGTTTTTTGGCCCAAATGGACAAAAATTGCCTGTCAGAACAACTATCTGTCCCCTCAACCCCCACTCAGCCGCATTTCGAATGGCCGCACGACCCGCAGGTCATGCACCCTTCGATCATCCGCATGTCATAGCCGCCACAAGACGGGCAGGCCTTGCCGCGCGGGGCGCCGCCGATGGCGACCACTTCGGCGTGCGGGTCTGATTTCAGGCCCATGCCTTCGCCTTCAATGAAGCCAATCGCCACCAGATGCCGCTCGATCACGCCACCGATGGCCGCCAGGATCGACGGAATATACCGCCCCTCCATCCAGGCCCCACCGCGCGGGTCGAACACGGCTTTCAGCTCTTCGACCACGAAGGAAATATCGCCACCGCGGCGGAACACCGCCGAAATCATCCGCGTCAGCGCCACGGTCCAGGCGAAATGCTCCATGTTCTTCGAGTTGATGAACACTTCGAACGGCCGGCGATGCCCTGCGATCACAATATCATTGATGGTGATGTACAGCGCATGCTCCGAACCCGGCCACTTCACCTTGTAGGTCTGGCCTTCCAACGCCGAAGGACGGTCCAGCGGATCGGACAGATACACCACTTCGCCGCCCTGCGGGATCTGATGCGCCTCGACCGGAGTCTTGTCGCTGCTTTCCGAAACCGTCAGCACCGACCCCGTCACCGCATTCGGGCGATAGGTGGTGCAGCCTTTGCAGCCCTGATCCCAAGCGGCCATATAGACCTCTTTGAACTCTTCAAAGCTGATGTCTTCCGGGCAGTTGATGGTTTTCGAAATCGAACTGTCGATCCACTTCTGCGCCGCAGCCTGCATCCGCACGTGATCCAACGGCGGCAGGGTTTGTGCGTTTACGAAGTAATCCGGCAATTCGGCATCGCCCATGGTTTCGCGCCACAGCCGAACCGCATAGTCGACAACTTCTTCTTCGGTGCGGCTGCCGTCTTTTTGCAGCACCTTGCGGGTGTAGGCATAGGCGAACACCGGCTCGATCCCGGAACTGACGTTGCCCGCATAAAGCGAAATCGTCCCGGTCGGCGCGATAGAGGTCAGCAGCGCATTGCGGATGCCGTGCTTGCGGATCGCATCGCGCACGTCCTTGTCCATGTTCTTCATGTTGCCGCTGGCCAGATAGCCTTCGGCGTCAAACAGCGGGAAGGCACCCTTTTCCTTGGCCAGATCGACCGAGGCCAGATAAGACGCCCGCGCAATCGCATGCATCCAGGCGTCGGTCTGCGCCGCAGCTTCTTCCGACCCATAACGCAGGCCCAGCATCAGCAGCGCATCGGCAAGGCCAGTCACGCCAAGGCCGATGCGGCGCTTGTTGCGGGCTTCGGCCTCTTGTTCGGGCAGCGGGAAGCGGCTGGCATCGACCACGTTGTCCATCATCCGCACCGCCAGACGCACCAGATCGTCCAATGCGGTCAGGTCCAGCTTGGCAGTCTTGCTGAACGCACCGGTCACCAGCGTCGGCAGGTTGATCGACCCCAGCAGGCAGGCACCATAGGGCGGCAGCGGCTGCTCGCCACAGGGGTTGGTGGCCGCGATGCTTTCGCAATAGCCAAGGTTGTTGGCCTTGTTGATCCGGTCAATAAAGATCACGCCCGGCTCGGCAAAATCATAGGTGTTGCGCATGATCTTGTTCCACAGATCGCGCGCCTGCACGGTCTGGTAAACCCGGCCACCGAACACCAGCTCCCACGGGCCATCGGCTTTCACCGCATCCATGAAGGGGTCGGTGATCAAGACCGAAAGGTTGAACATCCGCAACCGTGCGGCGTCTTTCTTCGCCTCGATAAAGGCTTCAACATCGGGGTGATCGCAGCGCATCGTCGCCATCATCGCGCCACGACGGCTGCCTGCCGACATGATGGTGCGGCACATCGCATCCCACACATCCATGAACGACAGCGGCCCCGACGCATCGGCGGCCACGCCCTTCACTTCCGCGCCCCGCGGACGAATGGTGCTGAAGTCATAGCCGATACCGCCGCCCTGCTGCATGGTCAGCGCGGCTTCTTTCAGCGCGTCAAAAATGCCGCCCATGCTGTCGGGCACCGTGCCCATCACAAAGCAGTTGAACAGCGTCACATTGCGGCCCGTGCCAGCCCCGGCGGTAATCCGGCCGGCGGGCAGGTATTTGAACCCTTCCAGCGCGCGATAGAACTTTTCTTCCCAAACCGCAGGCTCGGCTTCAACTTCCGCCAAAGACCGCGCGATTCGCCGCCAGCTATCTTCAACCGTGCCATCAATCGGGGTGCCATCTGCCGCTTTAAAGCGGTATTTCATGTCCCAGATTTGCTCGGCAATAGGGGCGGCAAAGCGGGTCATGGGCGTATTCCTTTTCATGG
>JAHEDL010000346.1:1058-2455 GCA_024641255.1 Pseudorhodobacter sp. | reverse complement strand
GCGTTCCAAAACGCATTCAAATCGCAAGCTGCCTTTGGCGAGAAGCTGTCGAAAGTGGCTTTGGAAGCTGCTGAAAAGTCGACCGAAATTTCGTCCAAATGGGCAAAAGAAACCATCGCAAAGCTGTCGGGCGCTGCGAAGGCCAAAGTCGAACCGGCTGACTACACCAAGGCCGTGACCGATTTCGCCACCGCTTCGGCTGAAATGGCTGCTGAAAACATGGCTGCCTTCGCTGAAGTTGCGAAGAAAGTCCAAATGGAAACCGTCGAGCTGCTGTTGGCTGCTGGCAAGGACGCTTCGGCTGAAGCTTCGGCTGCTGTCAAAAAAGCCACCGACGAAGTGACCGCTGTGGCCAAGAAAGCCGCCGCTGCCAAGTAATCCTTCGGGATCTGGCGTCCTACCGATCCTCCCCGATGGGATGATGCCGGAAAATACCTTAGGGTGGGCCATTGTGCCCGCCCTTTCTTTTTATTCTGCGCTGCCCTAAGGTTTCTCTGCACTGCAACAATTGCTGCATGAACTGGGGAGATCTTGATGGCCGAAACTGCCAAGCCGCTGTTGATCAAGCGTTATGCCAGCCGCCGTCTTTATAACACCGAGACGTCAGACTATGTGACGCTGGAAGACATCGCAGGCTTCATCCGCGCCGGGCGCGAGGTGCAGATCGTCGATCTGAAATCTGGCGATGACCTGACCCGCCAATATCTTCTGCAAATCGTCGCAGAACATGAATCCAAGGGCGACACCGTTCTGCCCACCAATGTGCTGACCGATCTGGTGCGCAGCTATACGTCGAACATTCAGTCGGTGGTGCCGCAGTTTCTGGCAGCCAGCTTTGAAATGCTGCGCGACGGCCAATCCAAGGTGATGGAAAACATGGGCATCCCGAACCCGCTGGCGGCAATGCCGGGGTTTGATTTGATGCGCAAGCAGCAAGAAGCCTTCATGAAAACCATGATCGGCGGCGTGCCGGGCTGGGCCAGCACCACCGTTGCCAAAGAAGAAGCCGAAGCGCCTGCGTCGTCGGAAGATCTGGCAGACATCAAAAAGCAATTGGCAGAGCTGCAGAAAAAACTGTCGAAACTCTGACATGCCCGAGGTTCAGGGCCGCGTCACGCTGTGGGGAATCGAAGTCTTCCTTGCCGTCGCCGAAGAAGGCGCGATCTCGGCTGCGGCCAAGCGGCTGGGGGTCAGCCCTTCGGCAATCAGCCAACAGCTGACGGGGCTGGAAGCCGCCCTTGGCGCGGTGCTGCTGGATCGGTCGGCCCGGCCTATGCGGCCAACGCCTGCGGGCGCGATGTTTCGGCGCCACGCCCAAACCATCCTGAACGCCGAAGCCGAGGCGCGCGCCGATCTGGCGGTGGCCGATCTGTCGGGCCTGACCACGCTGCGCCTTG
>JAHEDL010000346.1:0-1048 GCA_024641255.1 Pseudorhodobacter sp. | reverse complement strand
TTCGATGCCGAGGTGACGCCCGCGCTGCTGTCCTCCTTGGCGCAAGATCTGAAAGGCTGCCGCTTTTTGCTGGAAACCGGGGCCAGCCACCGGCTGTTGGATCAGTTGGAAAGCCGCAGCCTTGATATTGTCGTGGCCGCCGATCTTGGCACGGAATCCAGCGATGATGGCTGGCGCGAGGTGCATCCGCTGCTGGCCGAACCGTTTCTGGCCGTTACGCCAAGGGGCCGTTCGCACAGCGATCTGCCGCTGATCCAATACACCGCGCGCCACCTGATGGGCCGTCAGATTGCGGGGCATCTGGCGCGGCAAAACCTGCGGCTGGCACATCGTTTTGAACTTGATAGCTATCACGCCATCCTTGCCATGGTGGCGGCGGGGCAGGGGTGGACCATCCTGACACCGCTTGCGCTGCATCACGCGGCGCGGTTTCGGCCGCAGATTTCGGTGATGCCGCTTCCCTTCGAACCCTTGCAGCGCACCCTGTCGCTGTCAGCGCGGGCAGGAGTGCTGCGCGATATGCCCGCGCAGGTGGCCGAACGCTTGCGCGGCTTGATCGGATCACAAATCGTCGCCCCCGCGCAGGCCGAATGGCCGTGGCTGGGCGATACGCTGCGGGTGCTGTAACCCGCGGCCCCGTGTTTACGCTGGCTTTTTCTGGGGCAGGGCGCTAGCAGGGCGTAACCTTGAAAGGATGCCCGATGGCTTCGAAAGACCTTCTGACCCGTGCGGGCAATGCCTGCGAATTTTGTGGCGCAACCAATGCGTTGGACGCCGTCGATGTGCCGCCAGCGGGCGAAATTCTGCTTTGCCCGATCTGCCGCGAAGACGAAGCCGCCGATGCCAGCCATTGGCGTTGCCTGGAAGGCGCTGCATGGTCGGCCGAACCCGCCGTGCAACTGGCCGTCTGGCGCAAGCTTGCCACCATCGCCGAACCTTGGGCGACCGAGGCGCGCGATGGCATGGTGCTGTCAGATGAGGTGCAGGGCTGGACTGAAACGCTGGCGTCGGTGGAACACCGCGACAGCAACGGCGCGCTGCTGGCCCA
>JAHEDL010000344.1 GCA_024641255.1 Pseudorhodobacter sp. | reverse complement strand
CCGAGATCACCTCGTATCTGAACCTGACTTTGGACAGCAACCTGCAGGGCAACATCATTGATCTGTGCCCGGTTGGGGCGCTGACCTCGAAGCCCTATGCGTTCACCGCGCGGCCGTGGGAACTGACCAAGACCGAATCCATCGACGTGATGGACGCGCTTGGCAGCAACATTCGCATCGACACCAAAGGCCGGGAAGTGATGCGGATTTTGCCGCGTAACCACGACGGCGTGAACGAAGAGTGGATTTCGGACAAGACCCGCTTCATCTGGGACGGCTTGCGTCGCCAGCGTTTGGACGTGCCTTATGTGCGCGAAAACGGCAAACTGCGCAAATCGAACTGGGGCGAGGCGTTGACGCTGGCCGCAGCGGCGATGGCAGGCAAGAAAGTCGCCGGTCTGGTGGGCGATCTGGCCCCGGTCGAAGCGGCTTATAGTCTGAAGGCGCTGATTGAATCGCTGGGTGGCAAAGTGGAAAGCCGCACCGATGGTGCGCGTTTGCCGATTGGCAACCGTTCGGCCTATGTCGGCACCGCCGCGATTGAAGATATCGACAGTGCCAAGACGATTTTGCTGATCGGCACCAACCCGCGGGTTGAATCGCCGGTGTTGAACGCGCGAATCCGCAAGGCGTGGTCTGCGGGCGCGAATGTGGGTCTGATCGGCGAAGCGGTTGATCTGACCTATGACTACAAGCACATGGGCACCGACCGTGCAGCGCTGGCGGCACTGGTGGCCAAGGTTGTTGAAAAGCCCGACACGATTGTGATCGTGGGGCAGGGCGCGTTGAACGAGGCCGATGGCGAGGCGGTTCTGGCGCATGCGATGGCTTACGCGCAGGGCGCAGGGGCCAAGCTTTTGGTGCTGCATACTGCTGCGTCGCGCGTTGGTGCGATGGATGTGGGCGCTGTGACCGAAGGCGGGCTGTTGGCGGCGACCGAAGGGGCAGAGGTTATCTATAACCTTGGCGCTGATGAGGTCGAGATCGCGGCGGGTCCGTTTGTGATCTATCAAGGCTCGCATGGGGATCGTGGTGCAAATCGCGCCGACATCATCTTCCCGGCGGCGGCCTACACCGAAGAAAACGGCCTGTTCGTGAACACCGAAGGTCGCCCGCAGCTGGCAATGCGTGCCGGTTTTGCACCGGGTGAGGCCAAGGAAAACTGGGCGATCCTGCGGGCCTTGTCGGCCGAACTGGGCAAGACCCTGCCGTGGGACAGCCTTGCGGCGCTGCGCAAAGCGATCATCGCGGCGCATCCGCATCTGGGCCAGATTGACCGCGTGCCGTCGAATGACTGGCAGGCGGTCGCAGTGCGCGATATGGGCAAAGCCGATTTCCGCAATGCGTTCAAAGGCTTCTACCTGACCAACCCGATTGCCCGCGCAAGCAAGGTGATGGGCGAATTGGCCGCGATGGAAGCTGAGCGCGCCAAAACCGCGCTTGCAGCGGAGTAAGACAAACAGATGTGCCGCCTTTGCACCACCATTGCAGCCCTGACAGTCGCCTCTGGCGTGCTGTTTGGCTGTGCGGGTGCGCCAGAGGCGGCGCAGGATGCCGCGTTTACCCCGGCCTATAACGGGATCGAAACGATCTTGTTGGACGGGGACTTGGTTAATTTCCGCGTGGAAATGACCGGGGCGCGCAGTAACGAAGATGTGGCGGCCTATGCCCGCTGCGCTGCCGCGCAATATGCGCTGATCCGTGGTTTCGGATTTGCGCGTCATGTGCGGACGAATGTCGATAAACAGGGTGGAACTTGGCGCGGGGATGCGGTTTACACCATCTCGGCGGCGCTGCCCCGCGGATTGAAAACGATAGACGCCGAAGTGACCGTGCGCGACTGCGGTGCGCAAGGTATACCAACGGTATAAGGACGTGAGGGATCATGGCTGAATTTTTGCAAACGGGACTGGGCATGGCGCTGTTGATCGCCGGTCAAAGTCTTTTGATCGTTGCCTTCGTGATGATCTCGCTGCTGTTCCTTGTCTACGGCGACCGCAAGATCTGGGCGGCGGTGCAGATGCGCAAGGGGCCGAACGTGGTGGGGCCGTTTGGCTTGCTGCAATCGGTGGCGGACGCGCTGAAATATGTCGTCAAGGAAATCGTGATCCCGGCTGGCGTGGACCGTCCGGTGTTCTTCCTGGCGCCGATGCTGTCATTTGTGCTGGCGATCCTGGCTTGGGCAGTGATCCCGTTTGATACCGGCTGGGTCCTGGCCGATATTAACGTGGCGATCCTGTTCGTGTTCGCGGCGTCTTCGCTGGAAGTCTATGGCGTGATCATGGGCGGCTGGGCGTCGAACTCGAAATACGCGTTCCTTGGGTCGTTGCGGTCTGCGGCGCAGATGATTTCTTACGAAGTGTCGTTGGGGCTGATCATCATCGGCATCATCATTTCGACCGGTTCGATGAGCTTTTCGCACATCGTCGAAGCACAAAAAGGGGCCTATGGCCTGCTG
>JAHEDL010000340.1 GCA_024641255.1 Pseudorhodobacter sp. | reverse complement strand
CGCAATGCCAGAAGGTCGGCATGTTGCTGGACGATTTTCACCACGCCGATACCGACGGTGCCAAGACCAGCGAGTCCAAGACGCAGGGGAGTGGCAGACATGGGACGGCTCCGTTGCAGATGTGTTGCGGGCGGTGTTAGCCGATGGCGGCGCGGGGTGCAACGCGAGGCTTGGCCGCAGCTACTGCGCGCGCAAGCTATTTGCACGCGCCTGCAAGGCAGCGGTACGGGCGGCAAGCGGATTGGAGCCAGCTCTGGGCTGACCGGTTTGCGCCAGAATTTCATCCAGTGGCAGCAGCGACGGTGTTGCCAGATTTTGATGTGTGACTGCGTCAACCTTGGGAAAGGCGGTGCAGGCGGAAAGAAAAAGCATGAAAATAAATGCGCGCGTCATGCTGGCAGCATAACGCGCGCAGTGGTCGGGTCAATCTAGGCGTGTCGCCGCCGCCGTTAATGCGCCGGTTTGATGAAGGTGCCGTTGCGCAGATCTGTCATTGCCTGTTGCAGTTCGGCCTTGGTGTTCATCACGATCGGGCCGTGCCACGCCACCGGTTCCTGAATCGGCGCGCCGGACACCAGCAAGAAACGGATGCCATTCGGGCCAGCTTGCACCGAGATTTCATCGCCTTTGCCAAATTCGATCAGGGTGCGGTTGCCGGACAGATCGCGGATATTCAGCTCTTCGCCTTTGTATTCCTTTTCCAGCAGCACACCGCGCGGACGCGCCGCATCGGTGAATTTTCCTGCGCCGTCAAAAACATAGGCAAAGGCGTGGCGGCGGGTGTCGATCTTGAAGGTCTTTTTCTTTTCTGGCGGCACGAAGATATCCAGATATTGCGGATCGGCCGCAATGCCATCAACCGGACCGGTTTTGCCCCAGAAAGACCCAACAATCACCTTCACCGTGGTGCCGTCATCATCCATGATTTCGGGAATGTCGTTTGATTTGACATCCTGATAGCGCGGCTTGGTCATTTTTAGATGCGAGGGCAGGTTGGCCCAGAGTTGAAAGCCGTGCATCTGGCCCTTGGCGTTTCCTTTCGGCATTTCCTGATGCAAGATGCCTGACCCTGCGGTCATCCATTGCACGTCGCCGCCTTTCAGCGTGCCTTTGTTGCCAAGGCTGTCGCCATGGTCAACCGAGCCTGCCAGCACATAGGTGATGGTTTCGATGCCGCGGTGCGGGTGCCACGGAAAACCGGCCATGTAGTCGCGCGGGGTGTCGCCGCGGAAATCGTCGAACAGCAGGAAAGGGTCCATGCGGGTGGGATCGCCAAAGCCGAAAGCACGGTGCAGGTGAACGCCTGCACCTTCCATGGCGGGTTGGGCAAGGGATTGTTTGGTGACGGGGCGGATCGACATTGCAGCCTCCTGAAGTTTGCGGTTGAAGCAAAGGTAGGACTGTGCGGGCCTTGCGGCAAGGCTGCGAAATGTCAGGGGGCTTGTGCAAATTTGCGCAAAACCCCAGCGGATTTCCCTGATCGGTGCAATTGGCTGGGGAGTTGATCGAAATATCAGATCAGGAGCAGGTGACGCCCGTCATGCACAGCTTCGGCACAAAGCGGGGGCGGGTGACGATGAACTGTTTTAGCACCTGATCATTCACGCCGACGTTGAAGGCGGGGTGATAATCGACCTCTGTTTCCACGATCACCACGCGGTCGCCATCGGCCATTTTGGGAATTCTGTAAGCATAATTCTTGATTGTGGCGGTGGTAAGCTGGGGCAGCGCCGCGTCGGGGGAGCGTGACCAGTCGACTTCGAACCGGTTGTTGGCTTGTGACCAAGTGACAGAGGACACCCGGATCCGCACCGGCTGATCCTTGTCGATCAAAAAGCGCATCACGTCGCGCATGCCGGTGACGTAGTTGGCAGGCAAGGTCACCATTTCGCGCGAGATCATGTCCGATATCGTATAGGCTGCCTTTTGCGAGGTGTTTACCGAACGATAGCCATCCCAATACACGAACAGCGCCAGATAGGCCCAAAGCATCAAGGGCAGCACGATCACGGCTTCGGCCATAAGAACGCCGCTTTCGTCGCGCGCAAAGCGACGACCAAGGGAGCGGCAGATGTGCAGGAGCGAACGCATGCAATGTCTCCTTAGGTGGGTTCGGTGACAAAGGCGGACACGGCGACAACGCCGTAACCGCCGTTGCCTTCTTTGGGCAGGCCAAGCCCAATGCCGGTGGTGGGGAACAGCGCGTCTTGCACAACGCAGACCCGGATCAGCATCACGTCGTTCTGTTGGCCGATTTGCAGCGCGGTGACGGGCTGGATGTCTTCGGAGCGGTCAATGCAGGCGACGCTGTTGCCGGGCAGGTTCCACGTGGTTGTTGAAATCCGCGTCATTTCGATTTGGATGTTGGCCACGCAATCCTTGAAGATCACCGTGCGCTTGCAGATTTCTTCTTTCAGCAATTCGGGCGTGGGCAGCGGGTAGTGACCCAAGCGAAGTTCGCGCA
>JAHEDL010000336.1 GCA_024641255.1 Pseudorhodobacter sp. | reverse complement strand
AAAAGCGTCCAGTTGTTTGCGGATGGTGTCTTGAATCGGCGCGTCTTGCGCCACGGCGCCTGTTGCAAGCGCAAGGCTTAGTCCCAACACGGCAAGGTTCAGTCGCATCGCAACCTCCTTTTTAGCGTCCCCGCGAAAGAACTAGGGCGAAATCGGCCTGTGTCAAAGCAAAGGCCCCGACGTTGCCGCCGAGGCCCTTAGACAGTGTTTATCGGGATATGGGTTTAGGCGACCAATTCGCCGTTCAATCCGCGATCCAACAGCGCGATGGATTCTTCAACGCCATAAAGCGCCACAAAACCACCAAAGCGCGGGCCGTCGGATGCCCCCAGCAGCACTTCATAAAGCGCCTTGAACCAGTCGCGCAGCGGCTCAAAGCCATGGTCCTTGCCAACGGCAAACACCATCGATTGCAGCGCTTCGTCGTCCAAGCCGCCATCCCACGCCGCAAGCCGCGCGCGCAGATCTTGCATCGCGGCGCGTTCCTGATCGTTCGGCAGGCGGAACACCCGCGTGGGCGCGATCTTGTCGGCAAAGTAACGCACGGCAAAGCCAGCGGCAGCATCCAGATCGGGGTTGCCTTCGGGCGACGCATCGGGCGCGTAGCGCTTGATAAAGCCCCACAGCCCCTTGGCATCCTGCGCCGCCGAAACGCTGGCAAGGTTCAACAGCATCGAGAACGGCACCACCATTTTCGACGCTGGCGGCTTGCCTTGGTGAATGTGCCAAACCGGGTTGTTCACCTGCGCATCGGCATCTTGCGTCGGATAGGCGCGCAACTGCTGATGATATTCGTCCACCGCGCGCGGGATCACATCGAAATGCATCCGCTTTGCGGTCTTCGGCTTTTGATACATGAAGTAAGACAGGCTTTCCGACGAAGCATAGGTCAGCCATTCGTCAATTGTCAGCCCGTTGCCCTTCGATTTCGAAATCTTCTGACCCTGATCGTCCAGGAACAGCTCATAGGTCATGTGGTTCGGCTTCTTGCCGCCCAACACTTCGCAGATGCCGTCATAGATCGGGGTATTGGTCGAATGGTCCTTGCCATACATTTCAAAGTCGACATCCAGCGCCGCCCAGCGTGCGCCGAAATCGGGCTTCCATTGCAGTTTGACATTGCCGCCGGTGACCGGAAGCGTCCATTCGCGGCCATCTTCATCGTCAAAGGTTATGGTGTGGTTGACGGCATCGACGTTCTTCATCGGCACATACATCACCCGTTTGGTTTCCGGGTGGATCGGCAAGAAGCACGAATAGGTCTGCTGACGTTCTTCGCGCAAAGACGCCAGCATGATCTTCATGATCGCGTCATAGCGTTCGGTCGCCAGTTTCAGCGTGTCATCGAACCGGCCCGACTTGTAGAATTCGGTCGCGCTGATGAATTCATATTCAAAGCCGAAGGTGTCCAGAAACCGCCGCAGCATGGCGTTGTTATGCGCGCCAAAGCTGTCGTACAGACCGTAGGGGTCGGGCACGGTGGTCAGCGGTTGCTGCATGTGCTGGCGCAGCATGTCTTGCTGCGGCACGTTTTCCGGCACTTTGCGCATGCCGTCGACATCATCGGAAAAACAGATCAACCGGGTCGGGATGTCCGAAATCACCTCAAATGCGCGGCGGATCATCGTGGTGCGGGCCACTTCGCCAAAGGTGCCGATATGCGGCAGACCCGACGGGCCATAGCCGGTTTCAAACAGCACATAGCCCTTTTCCGGCGCCTTTTTGTCAAAGCGTTTCAGCAATGCGCGGGCCTCTTCAAAGGGCCAAGCTTTCGATTTCATCCCAGCATCGCGCAAAGCGGTCATTGCGGCAGTCTCCAACACGCGAAAACCCCATGTTTTCGCAGCCCCCTTCCTCTATTGCCGCGCCATGCTTAGGTCAATAATCTCTGCCGTAACAAATAGGAGCCAATGCCGTGCCGCACACCCCCGCCTCGATGTCGCCCCAAGACGCGCTGCTTGCCGTGATGATCGCTGTCTCTGCGTCGGATGAACAGATGCGCACGGCCGAACTGGTGGCGATCCAGCGCACGGTCAACCATATGCCGGTGTTTGCCAGCTATGACGCCGACCGCATCCGCGTTGTCGCGCAGACGGTGTTTGATCTGTTCGAAGAAGAAGACGGGCTAGAGGCGCTGTTTGGCCTGATCCGCGATGCGCTGCCGGAACGGTTGAACGAAACCGCCTATGCCCTGGCCTGCGACGTGGCCGCCGCCGATGGCAACCTGCGCGAAGTTGAACTGCGCATGTTGGAAGAGGTGCGCGAAGAACTTTCAATCGACCGCCTGCACGCCGCCGCTATCGAATGGGGCGCGCGGGTGCGTCACTTGAAACCCTAAAGGCGCGCGGCCCATCCTCTTGGCTTAAATATCCCCGCCGGAGGCATCCGCATTTTCCACCAACGCTACGGTCGGCGCTAACTGCCGCTGGCCAGCGCCAGCGCCTGCGCGACCCAATTGTCGCGGCTGACG
>JAHEDL010000006.1 GCA_024641255.1 Pseudorhodobacter sp. | reverse complement strand
CGCCACGCCGAAACCAGCCGAGATGCCGATGGTCTGGATTAGCATTTGTCGTATCGTCTTGCGCGCCTGCGCGCTGTCGCCAGCCAAATGGAGGCGTATCAATTCGGGGTAGCCGAAGGCAAAGACTCCAGCATCAAGGAAGGTCATCAAGACACTTGCCACACCTAGGAACAAGACATAGGCCGCGACGGCCTCCAGCCCTGCGATATCTTCCAGCCAAAAACGGTCGAGAGACTGAAACCCACGAAGTGCGAGTGTTGCGATCAGAAAACCCAGACTGACGATAATGCCGCGCCGTAACCAGTTCCAGTCTACCGCATCTCGCCAACCTCCAAAACCCATCCCGCCGATCAACCAAATACCAAGCCCGACCGTCGCAATCCCAAAGCCCCCCCAGAGCGCCACAACTGTCGTCAGACTCCGACTTTCATCAACGAAGAGCATCAACGCCAGAACCGCTATCGCCCACAACCCTTGGCGCAGGAACAGCAGGATACTGGCGGCGATTTGGCGGGAAAGTGCAATTAGCAGCCTGTAAATCTCCTGATTAATATATTCGCACAGCAAGATTGGCAGGAACCACCAGATCAACGGTGAGGGCCAGCCCGCATACCACAATCCGAAAATCGCGATCGGCGAAATCGCCAGAAATAGCGCTGCCGAAAGACATGCCTGCGCCTTCAAGAGGCGACCACGCTGCTCTGCGGCCACTGTGATAATCTCTCGGGTCATGTAAGTGTAGAAATCAAGCCCTACAAAATAGACGCAATAGCCAATGGCCGCGGTGAAAAGTCCATAATAGCCGACTTTTGCAGGATCGAGATAACGAGCAAGAAAAAAGATGAAGAGGAAACGAACACCGAGTGTCAGGCTGCGCAGGCCGAGATTGAGAAGGCGGGTCTGCGCGTGCCTCACGACCAGACCTCGCCACAGGCAAGGCTATGCCGCCCCGGCTCTATTTGCATCGCGGCGATCGCGCGCTTTTGCGAAGTGTATCTCTCAGGATTCCGCGCCAGGAATAGTCGCGTGACCTTCGTCGCATCCGCCATCCTTCGTAAAGTGAGGACATATACATAAAGGCGGTTATCAGCCGCTGCAGGCAAACACCCAAGCCTGATCAGAGACTTCAAAAAGTAATCCGTGCCGCCTGCGTTGATACGCTTAGCAGGTTTGTGCTTGGGCAGGCTCGACTTCTTCTCCAGTAGGCACAGAGGCCTCACCTGGATATCCTCCTGAAGCTTATAACGCCTATCACACACTATACCCTCACAAACTCCCGCGCAAATCCTTGTACAACTGTAAGGATAGCGTCCAAAATGAGCAGATATCACATCACTTTGCAAGCGCAAGCCGGGCGTAAGTAGGCGATCATCGTATCCGTCGTTTTTTCGGTTCATCTCCGATGCATTTCGCGATAATGCCGGACTATGCGGATTGCTTCCCTGACACGAGAGGTGGGACAGATGTGCGTTGCTCTGATTGCTAGCAGGCACTTCGGGCTGGAACAGGCCGACTAATGCAGCAGCGGCTGGTCATCACTGGTGCCGGCGGGCTTCTTGGCTGGCATGTAGCCTCCCGGCTGCACGCCGCTAATTGTGCTGCCCGCTACCGTAACGAAACAGTCCCCTTTCATCTTTCGCTACTTGACCATGAGTCATTTCAGAGCAACTCAAGGCTTGATGAGGCCCTGTCCGGTGCCGATGCCGTGCTGCATTTTGCCGGGGTTAATCGAGGCACGGAAGAAGAGGTCAAAGACGGCAATCCCGCCATCGCGCGGCGCTTGGCCGATGCCTGCGCCCGGATGGGCGTGAAACCACATGTTGTTTACGCTAATTCAACCCATGCCCGGTTAGAGACGCTTTATGGGGTCTCGAAGCGCCGCGCGGCCGATATCCTTGGTGGCATCGGTGGCGGGCTTACCAATCTGATCTTGCCTCACATTTTCGGCGAAGGCGCGCGACCGCGCTACAACAATGTCACCGCGACCTTCATCGAGGCGGTGATTGCCGGAGAAAGCCCGCAAGTCGATCCGAATGGAAGGGTGCAACTTCTGCATGCCGGGGCGGCAGCGCAGATCGCCGTCGACGCGGCGCTGTCGCGCCATGACGGCGAACTGGTGCCGGAACCGCGCGCTACCGAAGTCAGTTGGCTTTTTCAGACACTGCAACGGTTCCATAGCGATTATGCGGCCAATCTCTATCCCGATCTGTCGGATAACTTTACCCGCGATCTGTTTAACACCTATAGGGCTGCGCTCTATCCGGCAGGCTTCCCTCGTCCGCTAAAGCTTTATGCCGATCAGCGCGGCACACTCTTCGAGGCAGCGCGCGGCGGTGGTGGTGGCCAGACCTTCCTTAGCTGGACAGAGCCGGGCGTGACGCGTGGCGATCACTTCCACCTGCACAAGGTGGAGCGCTTCCTTGTCCTACAGGGCGAGGCAGTGATCCGCATCCGCAAGGTGCTGGGTGATACGGTCATGGAATACCGCGTTAGCGGCGATCAACCCGCACCGATCGATATGCCGACACTACACTCCCACTCCATCCAGAACATCGGAGAGCGTCCGCTCCTTACGTTGTTCTGGACGCATGACCTCTTCGATCTGGCGGCGCCAGACACCTATTTTGACCCTGTATTACGAGTGCAGCCATGAGCAGACTGAAAGTAATGACGATCCTCGGCACAAGACCCGAGATCATCCGCCTGTCCCGTGTCATGGCCCGGCTTGATGCCTTTACCGACCATGTCATCGTCCATACCGGGCAGAACTGGGACTATGCGCTGAACGAGGTATTCTTCGAGGATTTGGGCGCGAGGAAACCCGACCACTTCCTCGGCACCGGCGGCGGTTCTTTAGGCGAAACACTGGGCAAGATTCTGATCGAGAGCGAGAAGGTTATCCGCAAGGAAAAGCCCGATGCAGTTCTGATTCTCGGTGATACCAATTCGGCGATCTCGGCTATCATCGCGCGCCGACTGAAAGTGCCAGTCTATCACATGGAGGCGGGCAACCGGTCTTTTGACCGTAACGTGCCCGAAGAGACCAACCGCAAACTCGTCGACCATATCGCAGACTTCAATCTGGTCTATACCGAGCACGCCCGTCGGCATCTCCTGTCCGAAGGTATCCAGCACCGCCGGATTTATCTGACTGGATCGCCAATGCGCGAGGTGCTGGAGCATTATCGTGACAGAATCGAGGCATCCGATGTGCTATCGCGGCTCTCGCTAAAGCCGCAGGGCTACTTCATCGCCTCTTTGCACCGCGAAGAGAATGTCGACAATGCCGCGCGGCTGCGCTCTCTTCGGGACTCGCTTAACAGCCTTGCGCAAGATTACGACATGCCGGTGATCGTCTCCACCCATCCGCGCACCCGCAAGCGACTGGAAGCGCTGGGCGAGGATGGCGCTTTTGATCCGCGCGTGCAGTACATGACGCCCTTCGGTTTCCACGACTACAACGCCTTGCAGATGAATGCCTTCTGCGCGATCTCCGACAGTGGCACTATTGCCGAGGAAAGCTCGATCCTGCAATTTCCGGCGATCACACCGCGCGATGCGATCGAACGCCCCGAAGGCCTTGATGTCGGCTGCATCATGGTGACCGGTCTCAACAGCGGTACCATCAGCGAGGCGATTGAGGCGGTGACCAGGCTGCATGCAGAGCGTCAGGCCGCAGGGCGTCCGCATCCGTTGCCCGAAGATTACGCAATCAACAATACTTCCGAGCGTGTTTTAAGTCTGATTCTCGGCACGGCGCGGCTATCGAACGGCTGGGACGGCATCCGGATGAACGATCTGACATGAGTGGTTCAGCACCGTTCGGGGCAAAGAAGCTGTCCATCGCTTTCGTCTCGCAGTATTTTTTTCCTGAGCAGTTCAGCAACAACGCTATAACCACAGAATTGATCCGTCGCGGCCACGCCGTCGATGTGGTGACGAACGTACCCAACTACGGGCGCGATACCTTCTTCGAGGGCTGGTCAAACAGCCAACGGCGCGAGGAAGAATGGAACGGCGCAAGAATCCACCGTGCGCGCTCCGTTGCCCGCGGGAAAAGCAAGCTGCGGCTCCTGCTGAACTACATCACCTTTCCAGTGACTGGAACCTGGACGGCGCTGCGAAAGGTTAAGCGTAAGCCGGACGTGATCTTTGTTTCGCTTTTATCTCCGATCTTTCAAGCCATCCCCGCCATCGTACTCAGCCGCTGGTATCGGGCTCCGCTTGTCTATTGGGTACAAGACATCTGGCCCGAAAGCGCGATCTATACCCTTCGGTTGCACAATTGGTTCGCCGTAAAGGGGCTGACCGCTATTTCGGCTTGGATCAGCCGTCGCGCGGATCTGGTGCTCGTGCAAAGTGAGGCCTTCCCACCAATGATAACCCGCTTTGGCGTGCCGCCGGCGCGGATAAGGGTGCTGCCAAATACCGCGCCGGCGATGTATCGCCCGATGGCCCCAGAAGATGCTCCGGACGCGATGGCCTTGATGCCAAAGGCCGATTTTCGGGTGATGTTCGCCGGCAATATCGGCGAGAGTCAGGATTTCGACACGCTGCTTGCAGCTGCACATCTGCTGCGCGAGTTTGAAGGGCTACACTGGGTCATCATCGGCAGCGGCCGCGATTTAGAACGCGTCCGCGCGAAGGCAGCCGAACTGGGGCTTGTCGGACGCTTCCACCTCCTCGGGCGACACCCCGAAGAGACCATGCCGGGCTTCTTTGCCCAAGCTGACGCCGTGATCGTCAGCCTTCGCCAGAATCCGATCTTCGATTTGACTGTGCCTTACAAGGTCCAGTGCTACATGGCCTGCGGCCGACCTATCCTTGCGTCCATCGGTGGCGAAGGAGCGCGTGTTATACAAGATTCCAATTCCGGAATTGCCGTCCCGCCGTCTAGCCCACAGAAACTGGCTGCTGCTGTGTCGCAGATGATGGATATGCCTGCGGTCGAAAGACAAAAAATGGGCAGATGCGCGCGCAACTATTATGACAAGCATTACGCCAGCATTAAGGTCTACGATAATCTGGAGACTTGGCTTCAGGAGGCAGCGTCGCAGCGGAACTAAGCAATAACGCCCTTAGGTCAAATTGCTCAGCGCAGGCTTTTGAACACGGTCTTTAACATGATAACCGCATCCATACAAAGGTTGCGGTGCTTCTGATAGATCAGGTCCAGTCGAGCCTTTTTCGGGACGCACGTGCGACAGTAGATCTCGTCGGTCTCGGCAGCGGTGCGGGCGCGGGCCAGCAGCCATTCCTCATGGGCGTGGAAATGCACCGAGGCAAGGCCGGTGATCCCCGGACGCGATTTCAAGACCTCGCGGTAGATATCAGGGAACCGTTCGACATATTGCCGAAGCGGTGGACGGGGGCCGACGAAGCTAATATCCCCTTTCAGAACGTTCCACAGTTGCGGCACCTCGTCGAGGCGCGTGCGGCGCATGAAGCGCCCGGTCGTCGTAATCCTGTCGGCCTTGTCGCCGCCTGAAACGCCGCTGTCGCTGTCGACTGTCTTCATCGTACGGAACTTGACCAGATTGAACCCCTCGGTCTGTGTCTTCATCCTCTCGGAAATGTAGAAGATCGGCCGCCCATCGCGGATCAGGATCAGCAGCGCGGTAATGGCAACCGGCACAAGAAGGATAAACCCGAGGATCAGCGCCAAGAAGAAATCGCAGAAACGCTTTGCTGCCGTCATTGCGGGTCTCTCAAACGGGTGCACTGATCAATAATTTCCCTCGGGTCGCTATCAGCGGGTGCAAACGAATACAAGGCTTCAAGTCGTGAAAGATCAAGGGTGATGCGCTGATGCGCCGTTGCAGGGGCCTCCTGCCAAGTCCACGCGAACCCCGCAGCAGAGGCAAGATCTGCCATTGCAACAGGTACCGGTGCGCTGATGTTAAGGTGGGAGGGCAAGAACCCCGGATGTGCAGCAAGCGAAGCCGTAATGCGTGCCAACGTCGCCGGACCAATATAAGAACGCAGCGGTCCACCTCCATCGTCGAAACGGTCGATGAAAAGCGGTTTGTCAGCCGCCATACCATTCAGCAGCAGTACATCAGCGCCGGCAACGTTGCCGATCCGAAGGCAACAGATGTCCATGCCGCGCGCGCGCCAAGGTGCACAGATTTCTTCCATCACCAGCTTGCTGCGCCCGTAGTCATTGACTGGGTTAGGCTTGTCGTCTTCGCGCAGTGGAGCATTGCCTGTCGGTGCACCATATACCGCCGAGGACGAGGTCAACAGTACCCGGCCAATCCCTGCCTCAAAGGCTGCTGCAAGCGTGGCCTCTGCCAAATCCGCATTAAGACCCAGATCTGCGCCATAGGCGGGTGTAATTCCGGCGTAAGCGATAAGGCAGTCAATCTTACCTGCAGTGGTCGGCAAGGGCTGGGTGAGCGGGGCCCAGAATAGGTCGGACTCTGTAGCGTTTTCGCTGTTGCGGGTCTGGCGCAACAGCTCGGCGCCGGGGGGATCCTCCTGCCAATGCCGCCAGAGCATCCGTCCCACGCGTCCGCCGGCCCCAGTGACGAGCCAGCGAGGGACAGATGGAGACCCTACTTTGTTAATCACGCAAATCTCCTCGTGCTGCGCAGTCAGCGGAAGTATTCTAGCCCTCATCCCTCACCTCCTTTGTTTCGGTGACCCAGAAGGCCATAACAGTGATTTTATCGCACAAGTATAAATGCGTCTATCTGCACGCCCGAGAAGTCGGCTAACCGGCTTAGGCTCGAAACCCGATTAACATATTGAGCTGTGTTGTGATGCCTGTTTCACTTCGCCAATTGCACAGGGGAGGTTACCTGCGTGACAAAGAATGGCGCACCGCTTGCGGTGAAACGGCAACCGCCGGGCAACCGCCGCGCCTTTTTGCAAACCCCGCTGCAAGGTTTCGTCCGACACCAGTCAAGCCGGGTCGGCGAACCCTTCAGACAGCCAATCCAGAAAAATTCGCGTGGCCGCCGAGGGCGCGCGACCGGTTGGCACCAGAATGTGGTGGCGTTCTTCGGGAACCACGCTGTCACTGCCGATGCGCACCAGACTGCCTTGTTCCAGATGGCGCGACAACAGGCCGGCCCAGCCCAACGCCACTCCTTCACCATTCAGCGCGGCCTGCACTGTGTCGGTGTAATGGTTGAAGCGCAGGCGGCTGGCGTCTGACGCCCGCTCCAGCGCCGGGCCAAGGCCAAGCACCCGCGCCCAAGACCGCCATGTCATCCAGGTTGGATTGGCCAGATCATCGGTGATCAGCGGCATCTGCAACAGGTCGGCGCTGGCCACTGTCAGGCCAAGTCGGTCAAGCAATGCCGGGCTGCACACCGGAAAGGCTTGGTCAGGGCGTTCCGCCAGACTGCGGGCGTTTTCAAACGGAGGTTTGCCATAGCGCACCGCAACATCCAGCCGGTCGCGGCGCAGGTCGGTGGCGGTATCATCCGCCACCAGCCGCAGCTTGACCGTGGGGTGGCGGGCGCGAAAGTCTGGCAAACGCGGCAAAAGCCACAGCTGGTTGAAGGCAAGCGTCACGCCAATGGCAACCGTATCGGTAACCGTTGGCCGCCGAACAATTTCGATCATTTCAGACATCTGACGAAAGGCGGTGCAAACACTGTCTGCCATCGCCTCGCCCGCCGCCGTCAGCACCACGCGGCGATGGCTGCGGGTGAACAGCACCGTGTTCATCTCTGCCTCCAGCACCTTGATCTGTTGGCTGACGGCGGCCTGCGTTACCCCCATTTCCGCGGCGGCAAGGGTAAAGCTGCCGTGGCGGGCCGCAGCCTCGAATGCGGCCAGCAGGTTCAGCGACGAGATATTGCGACGAAGCGGGGTCATCTATGGCCTTGGGTTGGGTGTTTTTACATTAGTACAGCTTATCCAAAAGTCGAGTCTTTCTGTGGTTGAATGTGGGCCAGACCTTCGGCACTTTTCGTCGCAACTCACATATATCTTTTCGCAGGAATCCCGCAATGCCCGCCAAAAATGACCTGATCACTTTGCTGAACGCCCAAAAAACAGGCTTTTCTTTGTCGGGTCCATTTTACACCGATGCTGACATTCTTGCGGCCGATATGGAGCATATCTGGCTGAAAGAGTGGATCTTTGCCGCATCGGCCGCCGAATTGCCCAAGGCCGGATCTTATGTGACACTGCAGCTTGGTAAATTCCCTGTCGTGATCGCACGCGGTCAGGATGGGGTGGTGCGCGCGTTCCACAATGTGTGCCGCCATCGCGGTCAGCGGATTTGTTCAAAGCCGTCGGGCAATGCTGTCAAACTGGTGTGCCCCTATCACCAGTGGACCTATGAAACCGACGGTCGCCTGCTTTGGGCACGCGACATGGGAACCGATTTCCAGCCGTCGCAACATGGCCTGAAACCGGTTCATTGCGAAATTGCTGCTGGCATGGTGTTTATCTGCCTTGCCCAAACCGCGCCGGATTTCAGCGGCGTCAAGGCTGCTGCCGACCGCTATTCGGCCCCGCACCGGATGGATGACCTTAAGGTCGCGCACCAGTCGCGCATTGTTGAAAATGGCAACTGGAAGCTGGTGCTGGAAAACAACCGTGAATGCTATCACTGCGCCGGTTCGCACCCGTCGCTGTGCCGCACCTTCAATGACGATCCCGATCTTGTGGGTGCCGATGACAGCCTGTCGTCGCCGGTAGGGGCTGCACATGTGAACCGTTGCGAGGATGCGGGCCTGCCGTCGCGCTATCTGATTTCTGACAATGAACAATGGCGTTTGGTGCGCATTCCGTTTGTCGGCGATGCGGTCAGCTATACGATGGACGGCAAGGCGGCAGCGCCGCTGATCCCCGGTATGCCCTTTGCCAACGCCGGTTCGCTGCTGTTCTTCCACTATCCTAACACCTGGAACCACTTCTTGTCGGACCATGTGCTGAACTTCCGCGTCCTGCCGATCAGCGCCACCGAAACCGAAGTGGTGACAACGTGGCTGGTGCACAAGGATGCTGTTGAAGGCCGCGATTATAATTTGACCCGCCTGACCGAAGTTTGGGAGGCAACCAACGACGAAGACCGCCGCGTGGTTGAAGAAAACCAGATCGGCATCAACTCGCCGGCTTATGAATCCGGCCCCTATTCGGCGCGGCAAGAAAGCGGCGTGATCCAGTTTGTGGATTGGTATGTCAGCTTCCTTAAACGCGCGGCACTGGCTGCGCAATCAGCGATCGCGGCGGAGTAAACCATGGCAAAGCCAAGCGAGAACTGGTCCGCAGGCCCTTGGAGCGACAGCGAAGAACTGGAATGCGCCATGGTCATTCCCGAAACCGATGATTGCGCGACGATTGCGTTTCGCGCGCCATCGGGGGCGTGGTTTGATTACAAGCCGGGGCAGTTTCTGACGTTTGATCTGCCGGTTCCGGGTGGGGTTATTCAGCGGACCTATACGATTTCGTCGTCGCCCTCGCGGCCGCTGTCGATTTCGATCACTGTCAAGGCGCAGGCCGGGTCGATCGGGTCGCGCTGGATGATTGAACAGCTGAAACCGGGGATGCGGCTGCGGGCGCATGGGGCGGCGGGGCAGTTTACCTTCCATCGCCATCCGGCGCGGAAATACCTGTTCATCTCGGCCGGGTCGGGCATTACGCCGATGATGTCGATGACCACTTGGGCGTGGGATTCGGGCGAGATGCCCGACATTGTTTTTGTTCATGCGGCGCGCAAACCTTCGGACATCATCTTCCGCAACCGGCTAGAGCAGTTTGCGTCGCGCGTGCCGGGGTTGCAGTTGCGCTTTACGGTCGAAGAGGTTGAACCGTTTTCGGTTTGGCCGGGCTATCGTGGGCGGTTGTCGCAGATCATGTTGGGCCTGATGGCGCCGGATTATCTGGACCGCGAAGTGTTCTGCTGCGGCCCCGAACCGTTCATGAAAGCCGCGCGCGAAATGTTGGCGTCGCTTGGCTTTGACATGGCGCATTATCACGAGGAAAGCTTCGGCGCGCCCGCGCTGGAAGAGGTTCCGGTGGATACCGTCGCCCCGTCGGGTCAGGCAACGATCAGCTTTACCAACTCTGGGCTGGACGTGGCCTGTGATGGCAGCGAAACCGTGCTGGCGGTGGCCAAACGGTCGGGCTTGAACATTCCGTCAAGCTGCAATTTCGGGCTGTGCGGCACCTGCAAGGTGCAAAAACTGTCGGGCGAAGTGGTGATGGTGCATAACGGCGGCATTTCCGATGACGAGATCGCCGCAGGCACCATTCTTGCCTGCTGCTCGCGGCCGCAAGGCGTGGTCGAAATCAGCCTATAATCTTTCGGCCCCAACCATTCGCGCCAAGCAACGGATGCGAATGGTTGGGGCCGAATTGCCCTGCGCACGGAAGATACCCGATCTGTGCTGCAAAACATGGCCTTTTGATCAAACCGAGCTTGGGTCGTGTCTTTGTTGCTCTTGCGAAGGGGGGAGCAGGGGTTCTATATCGCGGGCTCAATTTCGCACCTTTGCGGGGGAGCCATGATTCAGACGCCCTACTACCTGATCGACGAAGCCAGCCTGCTTCGGAACATGCAAAAGATCGAACGTCTGCGGGCGCTGTCGGGGGCCAAGGTGCTGCTGGCGCTGAAGTGCTTTGCAACTTGGTCGGCGTTTCCCACCATGCAACCCTTCATGGATGGCACCACATCGTCGTCGCTGTTCGAACTGCGGTTGGGCCGCGAAAAATTCGGCAAAGAGACGCATGCCTATTCGGTGGCTTGGGCCGATACCGAGATTGAAGAGGTGATTTCCTACGCCGACAAGATCATCTTTAACAGCGTTGGGCAGCTGAACCGCTTCGAACCGCAATCGGGCGCGGTCGCGCGTGGTTTGCGGTTGAACCCGCGCTTTTCCACCTCGGGGTTTGATCTGGCAGACCCGGCGCGGCCGTTTTCGCGGCTGGGCGAATGGGATGTGAACAAGATTCTTGCGGTGATCGACAAGATTTCCGGCGTGATGATTCACTACAACTGCGAAAACCGCGATTTTGCGTTGTTTGATCAGCAGCTTGGCCGGATTGAAGCAGAATTTGCCCCGGTGCTGGAAAAGCTGGACTGGGTGTCGCTGGGCGGCGGTATTCATTTCACCGGCGACGACTATCCGCTAGAGGCGCTGGCCGCGCGGCTGAAGGCGTTTTCCGAACGCTTTGGCGTGCAGGTGTTTCTGGAACCGGGCGAGGCGTCTATCACGCAATCGACCTCGCTTGAGGTGACGGTGTTGGACATCTTGGACAATGGCAAGCAGCTTGCCATCGTGGATTCCAGCATTGAGGCGCATATGCTGGACCTGCTGATTTACCGCGAAAGCGCGAAGCTGCCGCAGCAGGGAGATCATGCGTATCAGATCTGCGGAAAATCTTGCCTTGCGGGCGATATTTTCGGCGATGCGCGGTTTCCTGCACCGCTTTCGGTCGGGGATCGCATCTCTGTCGCGGATGCGGCGGGATATACAATGGTGAAGAAGAATTGGTTCAATGGCGTCAATATGCCCGCCATTGCCATTCGGCGGACCGATGGAACCGTAGAGTTGATGCGGTCGTTCACCTTCGAGGATTACGCATCCTCGCTTTCGTAGGGGGCGGCGCCCTCTTTTCTGGGACCGCAAGTCCCCTTCCCCTGTCCTGTTGAAAAGGAGACAGCAGAAGTGAAACGTACCGTCCTTATCATCGGCGCCGGCGGCGTGGCGCAGGTTGTCGCGCATAAATGTGCACAAAATAATGATGTTCTGGGGAATCTGCATATTGCCTCGCGCACCGTGGCGAAATGCGATGCCATCATTGCGTCGGTTCAGGCAAAGAATGCGATGAAAGTGCCGGGCGTGTTTGCCGCCCATGCGCTTGATGCGATGGATGGTGCGGCTGTTGCCGCCCTGATCCGCAAGATCGGCGCCGAAATCGTGATCAACGTCGGCGCACCGTTTGTGAACATGACGGTGCTGGATGCCTGCCTTGAAACTGGCGCGGCCTATATCGACACCGCCATTCACGAAGACCCGGCGAAGGTGTGCGAAACGCCGCCGTGGTATGGCAACTATGAATGGAAAAAGCGCGCGCTTTGTGCGGAAAAAGGCGTGACGGCGATTTTGGGCGCCGGGTTTGATCCGGGCGTGGTCAATGCCTTTGCGCGCTTTGCCATCGACGAATACCTAGACGAAGTAACCTCGATCGACATCGTTGATATCAACGCCGGATCGCACGGCCGGTATTTTGCCACCAATTTCGACCCGGAAATCAACTTCCGTGAATTCACCGGCACGGTGTATTCGTGGCAGGGCGGTGCGTGGCAAGAAAACCAGATGTTCGAAATTGGCAAGGATTGGGATTTGCCGGTGGTTGGAACCTGCCGCGCCTATCTGTCTGGCCATGACGAGGTGCATTCGCTGTCGGCCAACTACCCGAACGCCGATGTGCGGTTCTGGATGGGCTTTGGCGCGCATTACATCAACGTGTTTACCGTGTTGAAAAACCTTGGCCTGCTGTCGGAACAGCCGGTGAAGTTGGCTGACGGGCAAGAGGTTGTGCCTTTGCGCGTGGTGAAG
>JAHEDL010000325.1 GCA_024641255.1 Pseudorhodobacter sp. | reverse complement strand
CGGTGCCGTCGTTCGAGGCCACGACAGCATCAACGCCGTTGTTGGTCTCGGTCAGGATCTGCTCCATGTTCTTCTGGGCGTTGGCGGGCTGCCAGTCGTCGGTATAGGCTTCACCAACGATGGTGATGTCACCGGCGTCGATCGCGGCTTGCAGCACCTCTTGCTGACCGCCACGCAGGAAATCTGCGTTCGGGTCAACTGGCGAACCCTTGATCATCACATAGCGGCCTTTCGGCATGGCTTCCAGCACCGCGCGTGCCTGCATCCGACCCACTTCGACGTTGTCAAAGGTCAGATAGAACGCACGTGGATCGTCGATCATACGGTCATAACCGACGACTGGAATGCCCGCATCGGCAGCGGCATCCAGCGCCGGACCGATTGATGCCGAATCCTGCGCCAAGACGATCAGGGCCGAACAGCCTTGGGTAATCATGCCTTCGATATCGGCAAGCTGCTTGGTGGCCGAAGTTTGGGCATCAGCCGAGATGTATTCAGCGCCAGCGGCGTCTAGCGCGCCTTTGATTGCGGCTTCATCGGTTTTCCAACGCTCTTCGCGGAAGTTCGACCAGCTGACGCATACTTTCATGTCTGCGGCTTGCGCCATCGTGGTCAGGCTGGCCAACACTGTGGTCGCCAGCAACAAGGCTTTAGTCATTGCATATCCTCCCTTGGATGTTCCGACCCTCCTCCGGCCGGCCAGGCATATTGCCTTGCAATAACTTTCATGCTGCAATTTTTATTGTCAACAAAAAATGCAATTCTTGCGTATTTTGCTGCAATATTTGCATTAAACATTGCGGTTGCCATGACTTCACATCAGCGGCAAGGTTCGGGAAAGCCAATGGACGAGCACATGACAGAGACATTTCCACCCCAAACCTATGAGGACCTGATCCGTGTCATCCATGACCGTTACGAGGTCATGAGTAAGACTTATCAGAAAATCGCGGTCTACTTGACGCAGAACCCCAATGACGTGGCAGTGATGTCGGTCAATGCAATTGGGGAAAAGACCGGGATACATGCGTCAAGTTTTGTGCGCTATGCGCAGTCACTTGGCTTTACCGGATTCAAAGAATTGCAGGCAGTGTTTCAGCGCCGCCTGACCACCGCAGCCCCAGGGTTTGACGCCCGCATCAAGGCGCTAGAAGACGAACTTGGCACCAAAGAAGACCGCAGCGATTTGGGCTTCCTGCGCGATCTGGTGGTGCGGGATGTAACCTCTTTGCAAGATCTTCTGGCCAATATTTCTGCCGAACAGATTTCGGAGGCGGCCAATCTGCTCGAGGCGGCGGACACGATCTATCTGCTTGGACAACTACGGTCAGCGCCGGTGGCAGATCTGCTGCGCTATGCTTTGACAATGCTGGGCAAGCGCACGGTGCTGCTGGATGCCGGAGGTGGTTTGACAACGCATATGGCCAAGGCGATCCAGCCGCGTGACCTGTTGCTTGCGGTATCGTTCCGGTTCTATGCGACAGAAGTGGTAAACGTGGTAGACGAAGTCGCCGGGCGGGGCATTCCCGTGGTGGCGATTTCCGACAGCACACTGTCACCGCTGGCAAAATCGGCACGGGTGCTTTTTGCCATCCCTGAACATGAATACACCTTTTCGCGCAGCCTGGCCGCGCCGATGTGTCTGGCACAGGCCCTGACCGTGGCCTTAGCCGCGCGTTTGCAGAAAGACCGCGAGTCGCCTCGGATTCCGACCGTTACCAGCATTTAACAGCAAGGGGCGCGGTACATGCCGCGCCCCTTGAAACGATGATCCCGTGTGTCAGGCGACTTCATAGCCAGCGGCGGCCATAACGCGCAGCAGTTCCTTGTGGCCTTTTTGCGCCATTTCCAGCGGGGGCGACACTTTCGGGTCTTGTTCGGCCTCGACCACAAACCAGCCTTCATAGCCGTATTTCGCACAAGCCTTCACGATGGCTTCGAAATCCAGACTGCCGTCGCCCGGCACCGTGAAGGCACCCTTCACAACGGCGTCAAGGAATGACTCCTTCGTGCGGTCCAGACCGTCCACCACGGAACGGCGGATATCCTTGGTGTGCACATGGGTGATGCGCGTGTGATGGTTGTCGATGACCCGCAGCACATCACCGCCAGCAAAGGCCATGTGGCCCGCATCAAACAGCAACGGCACGGTTGAGTGTTTCATCAGCAGATCAAGTTCGGCTTCGGTTTCAATCGCGGCCGCCATGTGGTGGTGGTAGGAAATCGGCATCCCGTTGGCCGCACACCAGTCAGCAAAATCGCTAACCTTGCGGCCATAAACCGCGATCTCGGCCTCGGTCAGCTTCGGCTTGCTGGACAGCGGGGCAGATTTGACCCCCTGCACCGAACGCGCGGTTTCGCCGTAAACGATGCACGGTGCGCCAGCGGCCTTGAAAAAGGTGTGCTGGGCCGCAATGCGGTCTTTCTCGACTTCGATATCACCATCCAGCAGCAGCCCCGAAAACCAGCCACCACAGACA
>JAHEDL010000322.1 GCA_024641255.1 Pseudorhodobacter sp. | reverse complement strand
CCTGATGGAAACGCTGGAACTGCAAAACCTGATGCCGAACGCGCTGGCGACGATTTACGGTGCGCATGCCCGCACCGAAAGCCGCGGCGCCCATGCGCACGAAGACTATCCGGCGCGCGACGATGCCAACTGGCGCAAGCACAGCTTGGCTTGGGTCGATGGCAACACGGTGCGCTTGGGCGAACGCCCGGTTCACACCGCGCCGCTGACGGCCGAAGCCGATGGCGGGATTTCGTTGAAAAAGATCGCCCCGGCAGAACGGAAATTCTGATGGCAGGTTATCGCCGCTTTGCCGGACCATGCGCTGCGGCGCTTGGGTTTGGCGGGCGGCGGTGACACAGTTCTTCGGACCTGAGAAGGAGGGACCGAGATGAAACGCTTTGCTATGATGCTGATCGCGCCGCTGGTTCTGGCGGCTTGTGATCCGCAGGCGGTTGCCGACAAGGCGCTGCGCCGCACCGCCGAACAGGTGGTGCAGCCGGTGTTGGCGCAAGAATTGCCCGGCAATCTGGCGGATGCCGCAACGCGCTGCATTCTGGATGCGGCAAATCAGGGCGAAATCAATGGCTTGGCGCGTGACATCGGCGTAGAAGCTGGAACGCTGACTAAGCAAAACATCCGCATCATCGCCGAACGTCCGGCGGCTGGGGCCTGTTTTGCGGCCAACGGCGTGCCGCCGCTGAAACCGCTATGATGCGCGCCGGTCTTGCCCTTGCTGCTTTGTTGCCGCTGCTGGCCTGCGGGCCGGTCAGCCGGGCGCAAGCCGAACGCGAGTGCCTGTCGCAAGCGCGGCTGGCGGAACATCCGCGCGGGTCGGTCGGGGTGGGGATGGATTCCACCGGCAAGCTTTCCCCGACCTTCGATGTCACGATCAGCTCGGACTATCTGCAAGGCCGCGACCCGTCGCAACTTTACGATAATTGCGTGATGCGCCGCTCTGGCGAGATGCCGTCGCGTCCCTATACCAGCATTCCTGCGCAGCAATGACGCAACGTAGACGAAAGGTCTGACCATGGTTCAGTTCACTCTGCCGAAGAATTCCAAGATCCGCACGGGGAAGACCTGGCCGAAGCCGGACGGGAAGAATGTGCGCAAGTTCCAGATCTATCGTTGGAACCCCGATGACGGGCAGAACCCGCGGGTGGACAGCTATTTTCTGGATATGGACACTTGCGGCCCGATGATTCTGGACGCGCTGATCAAGATCAAGAATGAAATCGACCCGACGTTGACCTTCCGCCGGTCGTGCCGCGAAGGCATCTGCGGGTCTTGCGCGATGAACATCGACGGCATCAACACGCTGGCCTGTATTTACGGGCTGGATGAGGTGAAGGGCGACGTGAAGATCTACCCGCTGCCGCATATGCCGGTGATCAAGGATTTGATCCCCGATCTGACGCATTTCTATGCGCAGCATGCCAGCATCATGCCGTGGTTGGAAACCAAGACCAACCGTCCGGCGAAAGAATGGCGGCAATCGATCGAAGATCGCGCCAAGCTGGACGGGCTTTATGAATGTGTGATGTGCGCCTCGTGCAGCACCTCTTGCCCGTCCTATTGGTGGAATGGCGATAAATATCTGGGGCCGGCGGCGTTGCTGCATGCCTATCGCTGGATCATCGACAGCCGTGACGAGGCAACCGGCGAACGTCTGGACGATCTGGAAGATCCGTTCAAACTGTATCGCTGCCACACCATCATGAACTGCGCCAAGACCTGCCCGAAGGGGCTGAATCCGGCCAAGGCGATTGCCGAGATCAAGAAGATGATGGTCGACCGCGTGGTCTGATCTGGTCGCGAGGATGTGACCCAAGCGCTGCGATTTGTTACACCCGCCGGACCCCGGCGGGTGTAGGCTTTTCCAATGGCGGATGGCGGGGCGTTTGGCCCCTAGCAGACTTGCCAGACCGGAGTTTTTCGGTTGATCTGACAAGCGTTCTGTTTGCCGTCTGGCGTAATTGGAGGGCTGAGCATGACATCTATGATGCAACGCGTTGCTTTCGCAGGTCTTTTCACTTTTGGTCTGGCGCAGGCGGCGCTGGCGGCAGGGATGCTGACCGATGCCAATGGCATGACTCTGTACAGTTTTGACAAGGACACTGGCGGGGTTTCGGCCTGCTATGGCGATTGCGCCACGAAATGGCCGCCCTATCTGGGCAAGGCAGGCGATGCGATGACCGAAGGTTGGACCTTGGTGGATCGCACGGATGGGACCAAGCAATGGGCCTATGACGGCAAGCCGATGTATTTCTTTGCTGGCGACAAAGCCAAGGGCGACCACGCCGGCGACGGGCTTGGCGGGGTGTGGCACATCATCAGCGAATAGGCGGCAACGCGGGGTCAACCCAAGGCGCGCAGACCGTCTTGTTGATCGGGGGGCAGGGTTTCCAGCCCCTCGGTCAGGGCGTGCAGATCGTTTATGATGGCGATGATGCTATCGCGGTCGGCGCTGGTAAACTCAGCGCCGGTTTTCGTCAGCCCCG
>JAHEDL010000315.1 GCA_024641255.1 Pseudorhodobacter sp. | reverse complement strand
GCGCATCAAGATCGCACTATCCAACCGCTGAAAGAACCGCGCCGCCGTGGCGTCATTTTCGGTCAGGATAGATTCGGTGTGGTTCGACCCATAGTGCCGGATATGCGCAATTGCCTCGTCGACGCCATCGACCAATTTCGCCGCGATGATCATATCCAGAAACTCGCGGCCAAAATCGTCAGGTGCAGCTTGCACCGTGCCCGGAACCTTCAGCAACTCGCCAGTCGTGCGCACCTCTACACCGGCCTTCAGCAGATCTTCGATCAGCACCGCGCCGTGTTTGGTGTAAAACTGCCAATCAATCAGCAAACATTCCGCCGACCCGCAAATCCCGGTGCGCCGCGTTTTCGAATTCAGCACCACCGCGCGCGCTTTTTCCAGATCGGCATCGCGGTCAGCATAAACGTGGCAGATACCTTCCAGATGCGCAAACACCGGCACCCGCGCCTCGCGCTGCACCAACCCAACCAGGCCCTTGCCACCGCGCGGCACGATCACGTCAATAAACTCAACCGCTTGCAGCATCGCCGTCACCATCTCGCGGTCACGCGTCGGCACCAACTGAATCGCATCCACGGGTAGCCCGGCCTCGCGCAGCCCCTGCACCATACAGGCATGGATCGCTTCTGAACTGTGAAAGCTTTCCGACCCACCGCGCAAGATCACCGCATTTCCGGCCTTCAGGCACAATGCCCCTGCATCCGCCGTCACATTCGGCCGGCTCTCGTAAATAACCCCCACAACCCCCAAAGGCGTTGCAACCCGCTGAATATGCAGCCCGCTCGGCCGGTCCCACTCTGCCAAAATCCGGCCAACCGGATCGGTCTGCTCGGCCACTGTGCGCAGCGCATCCACAATGCCGCGCACCCGGCCTTCGTCCAAGCGCAGCCGATCAATCATCGCCGGGCTCAGCCCCTTTTCCGCCGCATAGGCCAGATCACAACTGTTGGCGTCCAGAATTTCGTCGCGCCGCGCCCAAACCGCCGCCGAAGCCGCAATCAGTGCTGCATATTTGCGCTCTTGCGATGCATAGGCCAACTCTTGCGCCGCCGCCCGCGCCTTGCTGCCGATTTCGCGCATCAAGTCAACAATTTGCCCGTCCATCGCCCATCCTCTTGGCTCAAATATCCCGGGGTCCGGGGCAGAGCCCCGGCGCGCGCGATCAGATCACCATATCATCTCGATGCACCAAAGCCGCACGGCCCTGATAGCCCAAGATCGCTTCAATTTCACCCGACCGATGCCCGGCAATCGCCTTGGCTTCGGCGGCGGTGTAGCGCACCAACCCCTTGCCCAAAGCGTCACCTTCAGGCGACAAGATCGCCACAGGGTCGCCCCTGCCAAAGCTGCCAGTCACCGCCGTCACCCCGGCAGGCAGCAGCGATTTACCGGCCTGCAATGCCTGCACCGCGCCCGCATCCAACCGCAACTCGCCGCGCGGTTTCATCGCGTTGATCCAGCGTTTGCGTGCCACCTGCGGGTCGCCCTGCGCCACAAACCAGGTGCGATGCGCGCCATTCGCCAAAGCCGTCAACGGCCGCAGCACCGACCCTTCCATGATCGCCATCGCGCAGCCACCCGCAACAGCGGTCTTGGCGGCCAAAAGCTTGGTCTTCATCCCACCTTTTGACATGCCCGAGATCGGGTCGCCCGCCATGGCTTCGATCTGCGGCGTGATGGTTTCCACCAGATCAAAGCGCTGCGCTGTCGGGTCTTCTTTTGGGTTGGCCGAATAAAACCCGTCAACATCCGACAGCAAAATCAACTGATCGGCCCCGACCGTCACCGCAATTTGCGCCGCCAGCCGGTCGTTGTCGCCAAACCGGATCTCGTCGGTCGCCACAGTGTCGTTTTCGTTGACGATCGGCACCACGCCCAGCCCCAACAACGTCTCCATCGTGGCGCGGCTGTTCAGATAGCGGCGGCGGTCTTCGGTGTCTTCCAGTGTCACCAAAACCTGCGCTGTGGTGATGCCATGCGGCGCCAACACCTCTTCATAGGCGCGCGCCAACCGGATTTGCCCGACGGCGGCAGCAGCCTGCGATTGCTCTAGCGTCAGTACGCCATCGCCCAGCCCCAGAACCTTGCGGCCCAAGGCAATCGACCCAGACGACACCAGCACCACATCGGTGCCGCGCACCTTGGCTTCGGCCACATCCATCGCCAAAGCCGACAGCCAGCCCTGTTTCAGACCGCTTTTGCGGTCCACCAACAGCGCCGACCCGATCTTGACCACCAACCGCTTCGCCGCGCGCACATCCGGCGCGGTCAAAGGTTTCAGGGCTGCCACGGCGCGTCCTCCTTCTGCGGAGCCTCGCGCTTGATCTCGGCCATCAAGGCACGCAGCGTATCCATCAAACCAATGCCCGCGACGCCGGAAATCACATGCACCGGGCCACCTGACGCTTTTTCAAGCGCTTTGCGGCGTGTGGTGATGGTGGATTTATCCAACGCATCGCATTTGTTCAGCGCCACGATCCGTGGCTTGT
>JAHEDL010000313.1 GCA_024641255.1 Pseudorhodobacter sp. | reverse complement strand
CCATCTTTGGCGCAAGACGCCTTGTTTGATGCTGAGGCGGTGACGGCTGCATGTCAGGGCGGTGGCGATTCTTGCCTTGCAGCGGTTCAGGCCGCAGTTGCAGCAATCGAAGCAAGCGGCGGCGACGCAACCGCGCTTAACTCGCAGTTGGGCGCACTTGCTGGCCTTCTCTTGGAACTGGCTCGCACGGCTCCGGCTGCGACGCTGGCAGTTTTTGCGCAAGCCATGGGCGCAATCTCCAATGCTTCGACCGACCCGGCTCAAAAAACTGCCCTTGCTTCCTTGGTAGCTGATCTTAACTCAGGCACCGTGCCCGAAACCTCGCCTTTTGGCGCTGTAGATGGGCTCAGCAACACCTAAATCTGCCAATACGTTCTGGCCATTCAGTAACCTCGCCGCCGTCGCGGCGGCGAGATCTGATTGGTTTAACCTCAGAAAGTCGTGAGAAATCATGCCCCCATCTGGAACGGACTTACAGTCGTTAAGGAATGTGCGTGACAGCAGTTTGGTCGCCGTGTCGGTAGCAACCGCCGATGGTGACAGCCCGCGCCGGGGGCCTTTGACAAACCGACCGCAACAAAAAAGTGCCCCGCGGATCTACCGCCGCTTTGGCAAAAGACTTCTTGATATTAGCATTGTTATCCTTAGCTACCCGCTGGTATTCCCGATCATCTTGCTGTGCACCCTTGCGGTGATGAGCGACGGGGCCAGCCCATTTTTTGGCCACAAGCGTGTTGGCCGCAATGGCAAGACATTCCGGTGCTGGAAGCTGCGCACGATGGTTCCAGATGCCGAAGCCCGCCTTGAAAAGTTGCTGGCCACCAACGAAGCCGCGCGACACGAATGGCAGACCACGTTCAAGCTGAAGAACGACCCGCGCATCACCCGCATCGGCAATTTTCTTCGCAAAACCAGCCTCGATGAGCTGCCGCAAATCTGGAACGTCGTTCTGGGCGACATGAGCATTGTTGGCCCGCGGCCGGTTCCGGTTACCGAACTTCAAATGTATGGCCCGCGCCGCGACGTATATCTTGCAATGCGGCCCGGCCTTACCGGCGCCTGGCAAATCAGCGGGCGCAATGATGTGTCCTATGACGAGCGGGTTCAGCTTGACGTTGGCTATTTCAAGAACGTCAGCCTGCGGCTTGATCTGAAAATCATCCTCAGAACCTTCAAGACAGTGGTAGACCGCACCGGCCTGTAACCGCGCTTGATCCACCACTGCCGCAAAAAAGGCGGGCACCAACGCGGTGTCCGCCTTTTGCTTGCGTGACACCAGATCGTTCAAATCAAACGAATAGGCCATTATTCCACCCGGATAAGGCCACCAGACTCCCCGATAACTCCTGAACTATAGAGCTTGCCGCAGGTTCAACGCCTGCCGATCCGCCAGAAGGCGTTCGTGCAACCTTATGGGGTTTTTCAGTCATGTTAACGATTACAGCTTTTAAAGCAGTCCTTCGGCACGCCTATGGCGTCGTTGTGGCCTGCGCCCTTGCCGTGCCTTTGGCCGCGCCGCAAACAGCCAACGCCACCCCGGCCGTCAAGATCATCCGCAGCGACGGCGGCGGCAGCCTGCAAGCCCGTATTGCCCAGATCGCCCAGCTTGACTCTGATGGCACCCGCATTGAAATTCGCGGCCAGTGCGCTTCGGCCTGCACGATGTATCTGGGCATGCAGAACACCTGTGTTTACCCCTCTGCAAAGCTTGGCTTTCACGGCCCGCAGTCACAGCTTTATGGTATCAGCTTGCCCGCTGACGAATACCAATATTGGACTCATGTGATGGCCGATCATTACCCCGAACAAATCCGCGCGTGGTATTTGCAGACTGCAAGCCAAGTGACGGTCGGCGTATATTTTATCTCCGGCACCGATGCGATCCGCATGGGCGCGCACGCCTGCACCTAAGCACACGGCAGGCAAACGGCCTGCCGAATGCCCCTTTCGCATCGTGCAAAGCCGGTGCAAGGTTGCGCTGTTTTGTCGCCCTGCAAGGAAATGCCATGACCGCCCTGCCCCTGATTGACCGCCCGCTTCATCGGCAGTGGCTTGCCCAACAAGTGTTTGATCTGGTGCGCTTTCATCGCACCGGTAACGGCAGCGGCGGCTTTGCTTCACTGGCGCAAGATGGCACACCGTTGGCGGGCGGCCCGTTCCAGCTGCACGATGTCACCCGCCTTGTGCATTGCTTTGCCTTGGCCAAACAGCTGGGCATCCCCGGCCTTGATGCGCAGATCGACCAAGGCATGCGCTTTATCACCAGCGCGCATCACGACAGCAGCCATGGCGGCTATTACTGGGCGGTGAACACCGATGGCCCGGTGGTGTCAGACAAACTGGCCTACGGTCACGCCTTCGTGCTGCTTGCGGCCTCTTCTGCGCTGCGTGTCGGCCACCCAATGGCGCAAGCCCTGCTGACCGACATCACCAACGTCATCAACACTCGGTTCTGGGATGATGCCGCTGGCGCCGTGATCGACGAATTCC
>JAHEDL010000309.1 GCA_024641255.1 Pseudorhodobacter sp. | reverse complement strand
TGGATGTATTGCCAGATGTCCAACTCGGTCCAGTTTGAAATCGGGAACACCCGCACGCTTTCGCCCTTGGCCTTGCGCGCATTGTAAAGCCGCCACAGCTCCGGCCGCTGGTTCTTCGGGTCCCACCGGTGGTTGGCAGAGCGGAACGAAAACACCCGCTCTTTTGCACGCGACTTTTCTTCATCGCGGCGCGCACCGCCAAAGGCCACGTCAAAGCCGTAATGATCAAGCGCCTGCTTCAACCCTTCGGTTTTCCACATGTCGGTGTGCAGCCCACCATGGTCAAACGGGTTGATCCCGCGCGCAACCGCTTCGGGGTTTTGATAAATCAGCAAATCCATCCCGGCGGCTTTTGCCGCACGATCACGCAGCGCATACATGTCGCGGAATTTCCACGTCGTGTCGACATGCAGCAGCGGAAACGGCGGCGGCGCCGGATAGAACGCCTTCTTCGCCAAATGCAGCATCACGGCGCTGTCCTTGCCAACGCTGTAAAGCATCACCGGGTTTTCTGCTTCTGCCACCACCTCGCGCAGAATGTGGATGCTTTCAGCCTCAAGGCGTTGCAGGTGCGTCAGTGTCTTGCCGGTCATGGATCTGCTTCTTTCGAAAAACTCTTGACGGCGCTCTAGCAAAGCGCAAAACCAAGATAACCTCCCATATGGGAGGTATTTCAGAGAAAGCGGTCAAATGGCCTTGGCGCGCCCTGACGAAACAAACATCTTATCGGCGCTTTACACCGATGCCGCCGACCGGCCAACGGATGAATCCGCGCAACCGTGGCAGCTGTTTCTTAACCGCCTCTGCCGTCTGACCCGCGCTCAAGCCGCGGTTTTTCTGTTCGAAAGCCGCGCCCTGCCGATCTTTTGGCACCACGGCGCGCAAACCGAAACCATCCTCGCCCAGCTTGCCCTGGCGCCAAATCTCGTCACGTTGCGGCAGATGCGCTTTGATCGGGTCTACGCCGATCACCCGGCCACCGCGATCTTGCAACCGCATTTCACCGCCGCCCGCAGCCTGCGCGTGCCTACACCCGACGGCAGCGCATGGCTTATTCTCTTGCGCAGCGGCGAAGACTTCCGCGCGGTTGATGGCGTTGCCCTGTCGTCCTTAGCACCGCATCTGCCCTTGGCCCTGGGCATCTGGAACAGGCTGGCGAAAGAACGCGCCCAAGCCAGCCTGACCACCAACATGGCGGCGCGGTTGGGGTTGGCGTGGCTGGCATTTGACACGCATGGCCAAGTCATCGGCCAAAGCCCCGCCGCACAAGACGTGCTGGCCGCCACACCGCACATCCGGCTTGACCCGCAGCATCGGCTTCGGCTGGGTGATGCGCTGGCCGAACGCGCGGTGCTGGCGGCAGTCGATGCCGCCACCACCAGCACAACCATTGTTGATCTGTCGCGGGCGCCCTTGGTGCAACTGGTCGTCACCGCGCCGCCCACCGAAGAAACCGCGCCAATCTGGCGCGATGTTGCCGCCGTGGGCATGCTGCGCGGCCCAAGGCCGCAAGCCGCGCCCACCGCTGCACTGGTCGCCAACACCTTCGGCCTGAACCTTGGCGAGGCGCGGCTTGCCTTGCAGCTTTGCCACGGCGCAAGCCTTGCCGAAGCGGCAACAGCCCTTGGCTTGACCATAGAAACCGCGCGCAACTATTCCAAGAAAATCTATGCCGCCACCGGGCTACACGGCCAACCCGATCTGATCCGCCTGCTGTTGAACAGCGCGATCTGGCTCGCACCCTGAAATCGAGTCACCTCAACCGGCGTCCAACCCCAGATCCAGCGTGCGCGCCGAATGGGTCAACGCCCCGGCGGATATATAATCCACCCCGGTCGCCGCGACTTCGGCAATGCGCCCAACCGCCATATTGCCCGACGCCTCTGTCACGCAACGGCCCGCCACCATCTCGACCGCGCGGCGCAAAGTGGGCGTATCCATATTGTCCAGCAGCACCACATCAGCGCCCCCCAGCGCCAACACCTCGGCCAACTGATCCAGCCGGTCGACTTCAATTTCAACCCGCATCATATGCGACCGCGCCGCCGTTGCCGCCTTCAGCACCGCCGCAACGCCACCCGCCGCCGCAATATGATTGTCCTTGATCAAGATCGCATCCGACAACCCAAACCGATGGTTCGACCCACCGCCATGCAGCACCGCCAGCTTTTCCACCATCCGCAGGCCGGGCGTGGTTTTCCGCGTGCAGGTGATGCGGGTCTTTGTGCCTGTGGTCTGGGCCACAAACGCCGCTGTCTGCGTCGCAATCCCCGACAACCTGCCTGCGAAATTAAGCGCGACCCGTTCGCCCATCAATATCGACGCCGCCGCACCGCTGATCTTCATCAACGCCTGCCCCGGCGCGCAGGCCGCGCCATCTGCAACCAGCAGGTTTATCGTCAACGTCGGGTCCACAAGGCGGAACGCCAGCGCCGCCAATTCCATGCCAGACACCACGCCAACCTCGCGCGCATTCAGCACCGCCTCCCAGC
>JAHEDL010000305.1 GCA_024641255.1 Pseudorhodobacter sp. | reverse complement strand
GAACCTTGTGATCGACGTGGCTGGCGCTGCCAACGGTCAGGTCGTGATTGATCTGGCTGCCGACATCGCCCCGAAACACGTCGCGCAGATCGTGGCTTTGGCCAAATCTGGCGCCTATGACAACGTGGTGTTCCACCGCGTGATCGACGGCTTCATGGCGCAGACCGGCGATGTGCAATACGGCAAAAAAGGTGGCGACACCGCGATGGCAGGGATGGGCGGATCTGATCTGCCGAACATTCCGGCCGAATTTTCCGATGTGCCGTTCGAACGTGGCATCGTTGGCATGGCGCGGTCGCAAGACCCCGATTCTGCCAACAGCCAGTTCTTCATCATGTTCGCGCCGGGCGATTTCCTGAATGGCCAATACACCGTGGTCGGCAAGGTAATTTCGGGCATGGACGTGGTCGACGCGATCAAGCGCGGCGAAGGCGGCAACGGCGAAGTCACCGATCCGGACGTAATGACCAAGGTCACCGTTCAGGAATGAACTGCGGCAAGGCCGGGGGGCTAGCCCCCCGGACCCCCCAGGATATTTAGGCCAAGATGAAGGGCAGGGCGTTTGGCGCTTTGCCCTTTTGCTTTAGCCCAGCACCACCAGCGCGTGGCGTTTCTTGCCTGCGGTCAGTTTCAGCGGCTCGATCAACTCGCTTGCGCCATAGCGCAGGCCCGCATCCAGCACGATTTCGTCATTGACCTTGGCACCGCCATCCAGAATCAGGCGTTTGGCGTCTTTGCCCGATGCGGCGAGGCCAGCGCGCACGAAAAGCTGCACAATGCCCAGACCATCGGCGACTTCGTCGGTCGATACGGTGACGGTGGGAAGATCGTCACCGACGCCGCCCTTTTCAAACACTTCGCGCGCGGTGGCTTCGGCGGCGGCGGCGGCCTCGGCCCCGTGCAGCAGGGTGGTGACCGCGTTGGCCAGCACGATCTTGGCGCTGTTGATCTCAGAGCCTTGCAGCGCGCCCAGACGGTCGCAGTCTTCAAGCGGCAGTTCGGTGTAAAGCTTGAGGAAGCGGCCAACATCGGCGTCGGTGGTGTTGCGCCAGAACTGCCAGAATTCATAGGCCGAGAACATGTCGGCATTCAGCCAGACCGCACCGCTTTGGCTTTTGCCCATCTTCTTGCCATCGCTGGTGGTCAGCAGTGGCGAGGTCAGGCCATAGACTTCGTGGTCGATCACCCGTCGGGTCAGATCGACGCCGTTGACGATATTGCCCCACTGATCGCTGCCGCCCATCTGCACCAGACAGCCATAGCGGCGGTTCAGTTCCAGGAAGTCATAAGCCTGCAGAATCATATAGTTGAATTCAAGGAAGCTCAGCGATTGTTCCCGATCCAGCCGCGATTTCACCGATTCAAACGACAGCATCCGGTTGACCGAGAAATGCCGCCCGATGTCGCGCAGGAAGCCAAGGTAGTTCAGATCGTCCAGCCATTCGGCATTGTTGACCATCACCGCATCGGTGGGGCCATCGCCAAAAGTGACATAGGGCGCGAAGGCGCGTTTGATGCCGGCGATGTTGTCATCGATCTGCGCATTGGTCAGCAGCGGGCGCTCATCGGCGCGAAAGCTGGGGTCGCCGACTTTGGTGGTGCCGCCGCCCATCAGAACAATCGGCTTGCCGCCACATTTTTGCAGCCAGCGCAGCATCATGATCTGGATCAGGCTGCCGACGTGCAGCGACTTTGCGGTCGCATCAAAGCCAATATAGCCCGGCACAATGCCTTTGACCAAAGCCTCGTCAAGCGCTTGATAATCCGTGCAATCGGCAAGGAAGCCGCGGGTCATCATCACGCGCATGAAATCAGATTTCGGATGGTAGGTCATGGCACACTCATGCTTTAAGGTGGCTGTGGTATAACGAGCGCGGGGGCCAAGGGGAAGATGGGCAAACAGGGTCCGGTTTGGGTTCTTGGCACCATGTCCGGCACATCGCTTGACGGGGTTGATGCGGCGATGCTGCGCAGCGACGGCCACAGCATCGTTGAATTCGGTCCGCACGCCTATCGCGCCTATACCGCCGCCGAACAGGCCACCATTCGCGCAGCCTTTGGCCGCTGGCCGGGCGATCCGGGGGTGGCAGAGGCTGCCGAGGTGGTTGAAACCGCGCATGCCGAATTGTTGTCGCGTTTTAGCGGGGCCGAACTGATCGGCTTTCACGGTCAGACCCTTGCGCATGACCCGAAGGGCCGCGGCACGCATCAGGCGGGCAGTGGCGATCTGCTGGCGCAGGCTTTGGGCCTGCCGGTGGTGTGGGACTTTCGCAGCAATGATGTGGCGATGGGCGGGCAGGGTGCGCCGCTGGCGCCGTTCTTTCATTTCGCCTGCGCCAAATGGATCAAGGCCACCGCGCCCTTGGCGTTTCTGAACTTGGGCGGCGTGGGCAACCTGACATGGGTTGATCCGGCGCAGCCGGCACCAGAAACCGCAAACGCCCTGTTGGCATTTGACACCGGCCCCGCCAACGCGCCGATCAATGATATGATG
>JAHEDL010000303.1 GCA_024641255.1 Pseudorhodobacter sp. | reverse complement strand
GTTGCGGGTGGCGATCCAACCCCATCGGACGCCAAACGAAGGCGTCAAATTGCCGAACCAGAAAGTCGGTCAGGTAAAACGCGGTGAATTCGGTTTCGGCGTGGGTGGCAAACTGGTCATTGCCTTCGAAAAACGAATAGCAATGCGGGCCTGCGATCATCTGAACGCCAAGTTCGCGGCACTTTTCCTGCAACAACCCGCCGGTGCCACAATCCGCGTAAAGAATGAAGATGCTGTCATAGGTGGCGCGATGTTCGGCCACCGCCTTGGCGACGGCCTCTGTGATGCGGTCAGGGTACAGGTGCAGGTTGGCAGGCAGGCATTGCAGATCAAGATGATCCCATTGGTTCAGCCGTTTCAGCGCCAAAACCTCGTGCGCCAGCGCACCGCAGGCGATCAGCAACACGCGGCCCTGATGGCTTGGTGGCAGGCCCGCCTCTGTCAGTGTTACATCGTCAGGCAGGGGGGCTTGGTTCGTCAGTGCCATTTCAACGCCCTTACTCCTAAAGCCAGACCCAAAGCCAGCACACCCAGCCACATCAATGACAACCCGACAAATTGAAAAACCGCCAGCGTCATCCCGGCAGCAACGATGACCGAAGCGATCAACAGCAAGAAGGTGGGCAGGGGCATGGCATCCTCCAAAAACGAAGTCCTTTCATAGGTTGCTATGAAAAAGCCCCGGGGCAATACCCCGAGGCTCGCTGAACGCCGTTTGAGGAGGGATCAGGCGTTCAATTGGTTGTGCTTGCGCAGCACCAAGGCTTTTGCGGTTTCGACGGCAACTGCCGCGTCACGGCAATATGCGTCAGCGCCGATTGCTTTCGAGAACTCTTCGTTCAGCGGCGCGCCGCCAACCAGAACGATATAGTCTTCGCGCAGGCCTTTTTCTTTCATCGTGTCGATCACGACTTTCATGTAGGGCATCGTGGTGGTCAGCAGGGCCGACATGCCAAGAATGTCGGGCTGTTCTGCTTCCAGCGCCTCAAGGTATTTTTCGACCGAGTTGTTGATGCCAAGGTCTTTGACCTCGAAGCCAGCGCCTTCCATCATCATGCCGACAAGGTTCTTGCCGATGTCGTGGATGTCGCCTTTGACGGTGCCGATCACCATCTTGCCCATGCGCGGTGCGCCGGTTTCGGCCAACAGTGGCTTGAGGATGAACATGCCACCCTTCATTGCGTTGGCTGCCAGCAGCACTTCGGGAACGAACAGGATGCCGTCGCGGAAGTCTGCACCAACGATGGTCATGCCTGCGACCAAAGCTTTGGTCAGCACGTCGTAGGGCGTCCAGCCACGCTCCAGCAGGACACCAACGCCTTCTTCGATCTCTTCCTTCAGACCGTCATATAGGTCGTCGTGCATTTGCAGCACAAGTTCGTCATCGGAAAGATCGGCAAGGATGATTTCGTCGTCGGCCATCTGGGAACTCCTTGGGCAATTGACAGTGTGATGGGGCCAAAGCCGAACACACACTTTTCGTTTTGCGACATGCGCCATGTAAAAGCCGACTTCAAGTGGTCGCAGATGGAAAAAAGCCTTGGGGTTGTTTCTGTTTTGTTCTATTTTTGTGGAATGGAAAAGCCTCAAACCACAATTTTGCCGGGGGTGCGGCCGCGCGGGCGCGGTGCGTTGCAGAACGTCACCGGCCGGTTTGAAGCGGCGTCGCGTGTGGCGTTCGAAGATGGCTGGGCCCCGCCCGAAGACCGGGTGTTGCGGACAGAAGTGCGCAGCGAAGCGCCGCGATCGGCCATCAGCTATAACGCCTCGCCCGATTTGCCGTTTGACCGCAGTGTGAACCCGTATCGCGGGTGCGAGCATGGCTGCATCTATTGCTACGCGCGGCCAAGCCATGCGTTTTTGAATTTATCGCCGGGATTGGATTTTGAAACCAAGCTGATTGCGCGTCCGGGGATCGGCGCGGTGCTGGAGCAAGAGTTGCGGGCAAAGTCGTATCGGGTGGCCGTGATGGCGCTCGGCACCAATACCGACCCCTATCAGCCCATCGAAGCCGACTACGGCGTCATGCGAGAGGTGTTGACGGTGCTGCAAGCGTTTCGCCATCCGGTGGCGATCACCACCAAAGGCACACTGATCGAACGTGATATCGGCATTCTGGCAGAGCTTGCGGCGGACGGTCTGTGTCGCGTCGGCATTTCGGTAACCACCCTAGACGCCGGGCTATCGCGGCGCATGGAGCCGCGGGTCGCGGCGCCAAAGCGGCGCTTGCAGGTGATTGAACGCCTGACGGCGGCGGGTGTGCCGGTTCGGGTGATGGTGTCGCCGGTGGTGCCGGGCCTGACCGATCATGAACTAGAGCCAATCTTGCAGGCCGCCAAAGACGCTGGGGCGGTTGCCGCCAGCTATATCGCCCTGCGGTTGCCGCGCGAAGTGTCGGTGATGTTTCAAGACTGGCTGCACTGCCATGTGCCAGATCGGGCGGCCAAGGTCATGGCGCGGGTGCGCGAACTGCACGGCGGCCAAGATTACGACG
>JAHEDL010000297.1 GCA_024641255.1 Pseudorhodobacter sp. | reverse complement strand
TTGTCCGGCCTTGCGATTGTTGCCGGTGCCCTGTCGGTTGGTATCGGTTTTGGTTTGCAGAACATCGTGTCGAATTTCGTATCTGGCATCATTTTGCTGATCGAACGCCCGGTGTCAGAGGGTGACTGGATTGAGGTTGGCACCACCCAAGGCGTGGTGAAATCGATCTCGGTGCGGTCAACGCGGATTCAGACCTTTGATAAGTCAGACGTTATCGTTCCAAACTCTGACCTGATTGCGGGCCGGGTGACCAACTGGACCCGGTTTAACATGTCGGGGCGGATCGTTGTGCCGGTTGCGGTTCCGTTTACCAGCAACAGTCGGCTGGTGGAAAAGATCTTGCGCGAGATTGCCGAAGCGCAGCCCTTGGCGATTTTGTCGCCGCCGCCGGTGGTGGCGCTGATGGGGTTTGGCCCTGAAGTGATGATGTTTGAAATCCGCATGGTGATCCGTGACATCTATTTTCAGGTTCCGGTGCGGTCTGAGATCAATCACCAGATTGCCGAGCGGTTCAAGGCCGAGGGCATCGTGTTTTCCAACCTGCACCGCGACTATCTGAAGCGCATGGCCGATGAGGCCGCCGCCGAAGCCGAGGCTTTGGCCGAAGAGGCCGCGCATCTGGCCGCAGTCGAGGCGTTTCTATCGGCGCCACCCCCCCGCCGCAAAGCGCCAAAGGAGCCCAAAGCATGACGACTCGCCTGTTGTTTCGCGAAGACGCCTATCTGCGCGAGGCGCCCGCAACCGTGCTGGCGCACACGCCGGAAGGCGGCATCGTGGTGGATGCCACGGTGTTTTATGCCACCGCCGGGGGGCAGCCGGGCGACAATGGCCAAATCAGTTGGCCGGGCGGGCGGATGGCGATTGCCACCGCCGTCAAGGTTGAAGGCGGGCTGATTGCGCTGGTTCCGGCAGAGCCGGTCGCCCTGCCTGCGGTGGGCACCGAGATTATGCAGCGCATCGATTGGGTGCGGCGCTATCGCTATATGCGGGTGCATACCGCACTGCACCTGCTATCGGTGGTTATTCCTTTGCCGGTGACGGGCGGGCAGATTGGGGCCGACAAGGGCCGGCTTGATTTCGCCATGCCAGAGCCGCCGACCGATATTGCGGCGCTGAATGACGCGCTGAACCTGATGATCCAGCGCGACCTTGCGGTGACCGACAGTTGGATCAGCGACGCCGATCTGCTGGCGAACCCCGGTTTGGTCAAGACCATGTCGGTGATGCCGCCGATGGGGCAGGGCCGCGTGCGGTTGGTGCGGATTGGGCCGGAAGAGGCCTCGGTTGACTTGCAGCCCTGCGGTGGCACCCATGTGGCGCGCACCGCCGAGATCGGCCATGTCGAGATCAGCAAGATCGAAAACAAGGGCAGGCAGAACCGGCGGGTGATCTTGTCGTTGATGGATTAAGGGGGGCGTGCCATCAGCGGTTGATCTTGTCGCGTCGGGTGTGCCGGAGCGGCTTTTGATCGCAGGGTGCGACTGGAAGTTGCTGTGACGCGCGGTTGATCGGTGAGCGGGCGATAGCAACCGATGCGTCTGCAAAGACAAGACTGGTATTAGTGCGTTTGGTCAGATTGCGAGGGTTCGCAGGCCAGAGCGACGGCTAAAATTGTTGCTGATGGCTTGCGCAGGGCATCTTGCGAAAAGTGCAGGTTTCCCCTTGCGTCGGCTTGCGATGGCAGGCTAAAAGCCGCGCAACGGATCGGTGGCCGAGTGGTCGAAGGCGCACGCCTGGAAAGTGTGTAGGCGGGGAACCGTCTCTAGGGTTCGAATCCCTATCGATCCGCCAGTCACCCCTATATTTCTGATCTCTGTACAGTTTGTTCGCGAATTCCGCGGTGATTCCCGTGGCTTGCGCTGAGCGTTGATCGGCTGAGACGCGCGATGCCTGCTGGCAAACGCGGGGTTTTGGGCTGCGGTCTCAGTCGCAGTCTGGCCCCGGTTCGGTTTTGCGGTTGCGCACCGGAAACAGGGATTAACAGGGAATTTACAGGGAAAGTATCTCATTTCGAGCTGGGTAGGTTTCGGTGTTGCCGCGCTGGCCCGGTTGTTTGCAAGCGGCGTGCGCCGATGGGCTCGGTCACCGATTGGCTGGTCGAGGCAGATTTGGGGGCCGGCGGAGGCTCAGCAGAAACCGAATTTTGCCTCTTGTTCGGTCCAGTGGAAGGGGATGCCGGCGCGGACGAGGCGTTCGAGACTGAGCTCGGCGGGCTGGGTGCGTTCAAGAATGGCCGCTTGTATCTTTGGGGACAGAAACGCCAGCGGCGCCCGGGAATCCGCAAGATCATGCAGATCCTGGGTGAATGTGCCAAACGCGCGCACCGGCGTGTCGCAGGCATCGGGGTTCACCGCAGCCATGTGCATGGTCGATCCGATTCCATATCGCCAAAGGCGAGCGGCGTAAGCGACACGTCGCAGGTGTCATGAACGGTTGCCGTAACATCAAGGATGGCCGTCTCCTCTGCAGCAAATGCCGCTTGACCGACCGATGCGGT
>JAHEDL010000295.1 GCA_024641255.1 Pseudorhodobacter sp. | reverse complement strand
TGAACGGCGGCGGAAAGGCGATGCGCGACATGGTGGCCGAGGCGAATGCGCTTGGCCTGACGATTGATGCCAAGACCGGAAAAGCGGCAGAGGCGTTCAATGACAATCTTTCGCGGCTGACTGCCGTGATGCGTGGGCTGGCCTTGCAGGTGGCTGCCGTTCTGGCACCGGTGCTGGAGCAGTTGACGAATTACTTGGTCAAACTGTCGAAGTGGTTCACCGGATTGTCGCCGCAAACCCAAAAATGGATTGCCATTCTGGCCGGGGCTACGGTTGTTCTGGGGCCGCTGGTGATCGGGCTTGGGTTCTTTGTCAGCGCGTTGGGGACGGTTGCGGCGGCGCTGGTCGCGGTGGGCAGTCTGGTTCTCGCAAACCCTGTGATCGCGGCGATTGCCGCCATCGCGGCGGGGGCCTATCTGATCTATGACAACTGGCAGCCGATCCGGGGCTTTTTCGAAAAGCTGTGGTCTGACATCGCGATTGGGGCCGATCTGGGTTGGACCGGCATCATGGCGTCGATCGATAAGCACACGCCGCAGCCGATCAAGGATGCCTGGGGCGCGCTGGTTCCGTGGTTTGAAGAGACCTTCGCGCCGCTGTGGGAATTCATCATCCTGCCGTTCAGGATTGTGCGTGACCTGATCCGGGGAGAATTCAACCCGGAGAACATCTTTGAGCCTTTCCGGAAGTCTGGCGAGGTCTTTGGTCGAAACCTTGCATCGGTGCCCGAAAGGTTCGTGCAGTTGTGGGAGCAGATCAAGGCCATCGCGGCGGGGTGGTTTCAGGATTTCTATCAGTATGGCGCCGATATCGTGCGGGGTTTGAAGCAGGGGATTGCGGACGCCTGGCAGGATCTGGTTGCAGGATTCAAGGCACAGGCGCAGCAGTTGAAAGACAGCTTTACCGGGCTGCTTGGCATCAAGTCGCCATCGAAGGTATTCCGGGGGTATGGTGGCAACATCAGCGAAGGTCTGGCCATTGGCATTGGTGATAATGCAGGCATGGTGACCAATGCGATCAACGGCATCGGTGATAGTCTGGTGGGGTCTGGTGCGTCGCTTTCGTCCAGTATTGAGAGTTTTGGCGAAACTGCGCGGGGCGTCTTTGTCGGGCTGGTCAACCGCAGTCTTAATTTTTCCGATGCGCTGGCCAATATCGGCAACAAGCTGCTGGATATGGCGTCAAACTCGCTGTTCGATTCGATCTTTGGCGGTATTTTCGGCGGTAGGGCTGGCGTTGCGTTGGGCGGTCTTTTTGCCGAGGGTGCGGCGTTCAGCGGCGGCGGTGTGACTGCGTTTGCGGGGGGTGATATATTCAACCGCGCCACGGCCTTTGGCATGTCGGGCCGTAAGGTTGGTGTGATGGGTGAGGCGGGGCCAGAAGCTGTTATGCCTTTAACGCGCGGCCCCGGCGGCAAGTTGGGTGTCATGGAGCAGGGCGGTGCTGGCAAGACAGAAATCATCGTGCGGTCAGATCCGGGCGTGATCGTGGAGATTGCAAAGCAGGAGTCGATCAAGGTCACGCGGGCCGGGATCGGTGAATATGACAGCAAGGCTTTGCCGCGCCGGGTGGCACAGATATCGCGCGACCCGCGCAGGGGGGCTTGAACATGTCGCTTGGCTTTCCGCTGGCGCGCACCGATTTCTATAACGTGATTTTGTTGCGCGCGTCATCCTTCTGGTTGCCGGATTCGCTGGAGATCAACCAGCTTGGCAGCGGCGAGATTCTGACCGCTGATCTGGGGCCGCGCCTTTGGCGGGGAAGTATCACCACGCCGCCCGGCACATATGAAACCGTGGCCGAACAGGATGCCGTGATCAGCATCATCCGGCAGGCGGGGCGACCGTTCTTTGTGCATCCGCCGCGCGCGGCCTTTCCGATTGCGGACCCGACTGGTTCAATCCTTGGTGTGGCGGTGCCGCTGCTTGCATCTGTCAGTGCGGATCGCAGGGAGATCACGATCGAGCATTTGCCCGCCCTTTACAAACTGACTGCGGGCGATTTCGTCAGCTTTTCTTACGGGGCATCGCCGACGCGGTTTGCGCTGCACCGCGTTGTCAAATCGGCGGTCGCTGGCACGGGCGGGGTGATCACGATCGAGGTGTCGCCGAACGTGCGGCCGGGGGAGAGTTCGGGGGCCGAGGTCGAGATAAAGCGGGCCAGAATGAAGGCGGTCTATATCCCCGGATCGTATCAGGCCCCGCAGTCGAATATGGATGCCGAAAGTGGCATTTCCTTCGATTTCATGCAGACTCTGAGGTAAGGGATGCGCAGTTATTCTGCCTCGACGCTGGCATACCTTGCCAGCGGCCAGATCATTGCACGCAATCTGGTGTGGTTCACCGCGCGCAACCGGACAACCGGCGTGGCCGAGACGTTGGGGCTGTGGAACGGTCAAGATCACGTGATCATCACGATTGATGGGGTGAACCGGACCTATTACGGCGCGGGCGGATTGCTGCAAATTCCAGATATTAACGCCAAAGTCGGGCTTTCGGT
>JAHEDL010000286.1 GCA_024641255.1 Pseudorhodobacter sp. | reverse complement strand
CCGCAAAGGTGCAGGTGGTGTCAAAAGTTGGCGCTGGCGACAGCTTTGTTGCGGGCTTTGTGCTTAGCCTTGCACGAGGCGCAGATTCAGCCGCCGCGCTGGCCTATGGTGCAGCGGCCGCAAGCGCTGCGGTGACAACGGATGCGACGCAATTGTGCCGTCTGGCTGATGTGGACCGTTTGCTGCCGGATTGCACAGTGTCAGAAATCTAGCCGCGCGGCGCCCATAAGATGACTGCAGCCCCTAGTAAAGCAAGCATGACCCCTAGCAAATCAGCGCGATCAGGTCGGCTGCCTTCAACCAGCCACAGCCACGCCAACGACGCCGCAATATAAACGCCGCCATAGGCGGCATAGCTGCGTCCTGCATGCGTCGGCGGGGTCAAGGCCAGCAAATAAGCAAATCCCGCCAATGCCAATGCGCCCGGTATCAGCCAAAGCACCGATGCGCCGCGCCACCAACTCCACACGGCAAAGCAACCTGAAATTTCAAGCACGGCGGCAAGGGCGTAAAGTGGCATGACTGTGCTCGGGCGAAATGAAGTCAGCTTTGGTCGCGCCAGCGGTTGGCGACCGGATAGCGCCGATCAGACCAAAACGCGCGGCGCGTCAACCGCGTGCCGGGGGCAGCCTGAAAGCGCTTGTATTCGCTGATGTAAACCAAATGCTCGACCTTCTTGACTGTGGCGCGATCAAAGCCTTTTGCCACCAGATCAGCGACAGAAAGTTCGTTATCGACCAGGCCTTCCAGAATGGCGTCCAGCACCGGGTAAGGCGGCAGGCTGTCTTCGTCTTTTTGATCCGGGCGCAATTCGGCGCTTGGCGGCTTTTCGATCACACGCGGCGGAATAACCTGACCTGCGGGCGCCAACATCCAAGGCCGGTGGTTGTCGTTCCGCCAACGGCAGGTTTCAAAGACCCGTGTTTTATAAAGATCTTTCAGCGGGTTATAGCCGCCATTCATGTCGCCATAGATCGTGCAATAACCCACAGCCACTTCGGATTTATTGCCAGTGGTCAGCAGCATTTCACCAAACTTATTTGACAGTGCCATCAGCAACAGCCCGCGCAGACGCGACTGGATATTTTCTTCGGTAAGCCCCGGCTCGGTTCCGGCAAACAATTGGCCAAGCGCCGCGCCAACCGCGTCTTGCGGGCCGGTGATCGGCAGGGTGTCAAGCTGACAGCCCAGCGCCCGCGCCACCTGTTCGGCATCATCCAAAGAATGTTGCGAGGTATAGCGCGACGGCAACATCACGCAGCGCACATTCTGCGGCCCAATCGCATCGGCAGCAATCGCGGCGACAATGGCGCTATCAACCCCGCCTGACAGACCAAGCAGCACCTTCTTGAAGCCAGTTTTCGCCAGATAATCCCGCAAAGACAACACCATCGCGTGATAATCGGCTTCATGACTGTTGGGCAGCAAGGCCATCATGCCCGGCAAAGCCCGCCAACCGTCGCTGGTTTCTTCAAAGTCGATATGCGTGACGCAATTTTCAAATTGCGGCAGTTGTGCTGCCAAAGCACCGCCGGGGTTCAGTACAAACGATGCCCCGTCAAAAACCTGATCATCCTGCCCACCAACCATGTTCAGGTAAACCAGCGGCAGATCGGTTTCGACCACCCGCGCCACCATCAGGTTGGTGCGCACCGCAGGCTTGCCGCGATGATAGGGCGACCCATTTGGCACCAAAAGAATTTGCGCGCCTGATTCTGCCAAGGTTTCACACACATCAGAATGCCACGCGTCTTCGCAAATCGGCGACCCGATACGCAGCGGCCCAATACGATAAGGGCCCTGCGGCGGTGCAGAGGCAAACACCCGCTTTTCGTCGAAGACATCGCTGTTTGGCAATTCGTGTTTCAGAATCGTGGTAGCAATCTTGCCGTCGGCCAAAATGTAATAGGCGTTGTAAAGCTTGCCATCCTTGACGCAGGGTGCCCCAATTCCCAACGCGGGCCCGTCGGTGATCTGTCGGGCAAGGTCTGAGATCGCCTGCATCGCATGCGCAGAAAAGGCCGGCTTCATCACCAAATCTTGTGTCTGGTAGCCCGTGACAAACATCTCTGTCAGCGCGACCATCTGCGCGCCTGCTTCGCGCCCTTGGTGCCAAGCCTGCAACGCCAGCGCGACATTGGCTTCGATGGCGCCAACGGTCGGGTTCAACTGGGCAAGGGTCAGGCGAAATTGGGTGGCCATAAGGGGCTCCGCTGTGGTGATTAAGACGGTTCTAGCAGGTTCACGCGCAAGGAAAAGACCGCACCCGCCGCCGCTTGTCAGCTTGGGGTGGCAAGGGATAGGGTGCGACCCTAAGAAAAGGATGACGATGATGCGGGCTTTGATCGGAATGGCGATGGTTGTGGCACTGGCCGAGGGGGCCTTTGCGCAAGATCAAGGCGAAGTGATCACCAAACAATACGACGACGGGTCGGTTTACGAAGGCACTTTCCTGAACGGCTTGCAGGATGGCACCGGCACCTACCGCTTGCCGAACGGCTATGAAT
>JAHEDL010000583.1 GCA_024641255.1 Pseudorhodobacter sp. | reverse complement strand
AGCGTCTGATAGATCGTCTCGATGTTTTGCGCACGCGCATCACGGGTGTTGTTGATTTCAACCTTCTCGCCGTTGATGTAGATTTCTCCTTTGTCGGCTTGATAGGCCCCCGACAAGCATTTGATCAGCGTGGATTTTCCGGCACCGTTATGGCCGAGCAGGCCGACAACCTCACCGGGGCGCAAGTCGATCGAGACATGATCCACTGCTTTGATACCGCCAAAGGAAATCGAGATGTCGCGCATCTCGCACAGGGGTGTCTGGTTCATTTCAAAGCTCCTGTGCGGCGGCGGTAGATAATGTCGATCCAGACCGCGATGATCAGCACGCCTCCGACCACAATGTTCTGAAACGGCGTATCGACTCCGACCATCGCCATGCCCGATTGCAGCGATTGCATGATCAGCGCGCCAAGGATCGCGCCATAGATCGTGCCGATCCCGCCAGCAAGCGCAGTGCCGCCGATAACCGTGGCCGCGATGACTTTCAACTCGTCCAAAGTGCCGATGTCATTGCCGTGGCTTTGCAGCCGGGCTTGCGCGACAAGGGCTGCAAGACCACACAGAAATCCCAGCAGAGCAAAAATTTTGACGGTCATCAGCCGCGTGTTGATACCCGACAATTCCGCCGCATCAGGGTTGCCGCCGATGGCATAGATATAGCGGCCGAACCGGGTCTTTCGGCCAATCATTGTCATGGCGACCACCACAAGGATCAGGATCAGCACCGAAATCGGCAGGCCGTGATACTGCACAAAGCCGTCGGGCACCGTCAGGCCCTTGGCCTCATAGATGCGCTTCAGTTTGGCTTCTGGGATGGGATAAGAGTTCAGGATGGCGACAAAGCCCATGATCAATCCAACGACCATGCCGATCAGCGTTACCTCGGCCCAGACCGGCTTGACGATAAAGCCGTGGCTTTGCTTGGCACGTCGCGAAGACAACACCATGAAAATTGCCAAAAGCGATGCCGCCGCGCCAATGATCCAACTGACGGTCGGATAAAGCACGCCCTCGGTGCCGCCGAACATCAGGATATTCGGGTCTGTCAGGGCCACGGATTGGCCGTTGGTGGTATACCACGCAAGGTTACGCCAGATCAGCAGGCCGCCCAAAGTAACGATAAACGAGGGAATTTTCTGATAACCCACCAGCCATCCGGTGACCGCCCCGATCGCAGCCCCCACAGCCAGACCAAAGGCGATGGTGGCGACGAGTATGATCGGATTGCCAAGCCCAAACACCTGCGGCAGCCATTCAATCTGGCTTTCCGCCATCAGCGCCGAGCAGATCGCCAGCAACGACCCCACCGAAAGGTCGATATGGCGGGCCACGATGACGAACACCATCCCCGTAGCCATAATGCCGACCGATACGGTTTGCACCGAGATGTTGAAAATGTTGCGCGCGGACAAGAACTTGCCGTCGGTCATAAACTGGAACACCACGCAGAGCACGGCAAAAGCCAAGATCATGCCGAACAGGCGTTTGTCGAGTTCAAGCGTATCGGCCAAGCCGCGGCGCGGCGGTGCAGTTTGGCTTACTGGGCCTGCATCACTCATCTTTCGTCCTCCCTTGGATATGCAGATGCCCCGGCGTTACACTCCGGGGCATCCGGTCGCTGATCTGGTTGCGTTACTTGCAAACCTCAACAGCGGGGCCACCCTGGCAGAGCAGGTCTTTGGTGATCCAACCCGCATCCAGAACAAGATTAAGGTTGTCTTTGGTGATTGGCTGCGGCTTCAGCAGGATCGAGGTCAGCTCTTTGCCGCCCGGCGATTTGAACGTCGCAGCACCGGGGACATCGGCCATTTTCGTGCCGCCAGCCAGGGCCACAGCGATTTCGCCTGCGGCTTTGCCAAGCGCGCGGCTGTCTTTCCACACCGAAACGGTCTGAGTGCCCAAGGCCACGCGGTTCAGCGCAGCCATGTCGCCGTCTTGGCCCGAGACTGGAATACCAGCCAAACCTTGCGCCGTCAGTGCCGCCACAACACCGCCAGCCGTGCCGTCATTTGACGCCACAACTGCGTCAACGCCGTTGTCGGCTTCGGTCAGGATCTGTTCCATGTTTTTCTGCGCGTTGGCAGGCTGCCAATCTTCGGTGTAGGATTCGGCGACAATCTTCACATCGCCTGCGTCAATCGCCGCCTTCAACACCTCTTGCTGGCCACCACGCAGGAAATCTGCGTTCGGATCAACGGGCGAACCTTTGATCATCACGTAGCGGCCCTTCGGCATCGCTTCCAACACGGCGCGGGCCTGCATCCGGCCCACTTCGACGTTGTCAAAGGTCAGGTAGAACGCGCGCGGGTCGTCGATCATACGGTCGTAGCCAACCACCGGCACGCCAGCATCCGCAGCGGCGTCCAAAGCCGGGCCGATGGAGGCAGAGTCTTGCGCCAGAATGATCAGCGCGTTGCAACCTTGGGTGATGAGACCTTCAATGTCTGCAAGCTGTTTGGTGGCCGATGTCTGCGCATCCGCCGAAAGATAGCTTGCACCGGCTGCA
>JAHEDL010000581.1 GCA_024641255.1 Pseudorhodobacter sp. | reverse complement strand
GCTTGATACTTGGCCTGCAGCGGATCGGCGGCCATCAACTGCGCCCGCAGGTTTGGATCAATTGGCCCCAGTTGCGACGCTGGCGGACGGATAAGCGTGCGTTCCACCACACCGGGAATACCCTTTGCTTCAAGGAATGAGGTCACAGCCTCACCGGTGCCCACATCACGAATCGCATCTTCGGTGACAAAACGCGGGTTTGGCCGGTAGGTTTCCGATGCCATCCGCAGATCTTTTTGATCTTTTGCGGTAAAGGCGCGCAACGCATGCTGCACACGGTTGCCAAGCTGACCCAATATCATCTCTGGCACATCGGCAGGGTTTTGGGTGATGAAATAGACGCCGACACCTTTTGACCGGATCAGGCGCGCAACCTGTTCAACCTTTGTCACCAGCGCCTTGGGGGCGTCGTTAAACAGCAGATGCGCTTCGTCAAAGAAGAACACCAGCTTGGGCTTATCCGGGTCGCCGACCTCTGGCAGTTCTTCAAAAAGCTCTGACAGCAGCCACAGCAGGAAGGTGGCATAAAGCCTTGGGCTGTTCATCAACTTGTCAGCGGCAAGAATGTTGATCCGCCCGGCGCCCGACGCATCGGTTTGCATCAAATCGGCAAGATCAAGCGCGGGTTCGCCGAACATTTGAACGGCACCCTGATTCTCTAGCACCAAAAGCCTGCGCTGAATGGCCCCCACCGACGTGCTGGAAACCAGACCATAGCGGGCCGAAATTTCGGAATCATGTTCGGCGATGAAGGTCAACAGCGCTTGCAGATCCTTCAGATCCAGCAACGGCAGCGCCTGTTCATCGGCCAATCGGAAGGCGACGTTCAGCACACCTTCTTGCGGTTCGGTCAGTTCCAGCAGGCGGCTTAGCAATAGCGGCCCCATTTCGGCGACTGTGGCGCGAATGGGATGCCCCTGCGTGCCAAACACATCCCAGAACGTCACCGGAAAAGCCCGGTACTGCAGATCATAGCCGATTGTCGCCGCCCGTTTCGAAAACGCTTCGTGCAGCTTGTAGTCCGCAGAGCCTGCAGCGGCGATTCCAGAAAGATCGCCTTTCACATCGGCCATGAACACCGGCACGCCTTCGGCGGAAAACCCTTCTGCCAACACTTGCAGCGTCACGGTCTTGCCAGTGCCGGTCGCCCCCGCGATCAACCCGTGCCGGTTGCCATGTTTCAGCAGCAATGTCTGCGGCACGCCATAAGCCTCGCCGCCGCCACCCACAAAAATTGTCTCACTCATCTGATCACCCTTCCGGTTCTACGCACGGTTGTTCCACAGCTGCGTTTACAGGTAAAATACATTCTTAACCTGCGGGTGGCAGTGTTGCGGCACCGGCCATGACCCATGTTCGCCCCGGTTTTGACCAACGCCCTGTCAGACAAACCGCACCCAAAATGGTGCGGCATTCTTAAATGATTTTTAGCGGCTGCCGCATGTAACAATATTGTTGACGCCCAGATAAAACCGCCGTAGCGTCCACCTCACAAGTCGGCCAGTCCGACAGGGAGCATAAAAAAAAGTTGAAAAAGGGTCGGCTGTCCGGCCCTTTTTCCTTTTCCGACTATGGCTTCATTTCCATGATCAGATCAGCAAGTTTTCGCGCATCCGCTGGTGCTACATACGTTTTTCTTACCTGACTTGCGGCTTTACCCGTGCTAAGCGACGCGCAAACAAACAAGGAAGAGACAGTAATGTCGTTGTCACAATTTCCCCGCTCGCTTGCGTTGTCGTTCGGTTTGGCCATTGCCGGTTTCGCCCTGCCAGCCTTGGCACAAGAGACTGCTCCGGCGGCAGCAGACGCGCCGACCGCCGATGGCTTGAACATGGGGGCCGACGCAAACGCCGCTCCTGCCCCGCTGACCCAAGAAACCGCCGAAGTTGGCCAGACCTATACGCTGACCAACTTTGAAGCCTGGGAGCAGCGCTGCGTCAAAACCAAAGACGGCTCTGACCCTTGCCAGCTTTACCAACTGTTGAAAGACAAAGACGGCAACAATGTTGCAGAACTTAGCATGTTCCCGCTGCCGGCTGGTGGCCAAGCTGCTGCAGGTGCGACCATCATCGCGCCGCTGGAAACCCTGCTAACCGCGAACCTGCTGATCGCCATCGACGGCGCCAAGCCGAAGATCTACCCGTTCACATTCTGCGCCCAACTGGGCTGTGTTGCGCGTGTTGGCTTCACCGCTGACGAGGTTGCGCAGTTCCAGAAAGGCAACATCGCCACGATGACCATCGTTCCGGCTGGCGCACCTGACCAGAAAGTGAACCTGGACATTTCGCTGAAGGGTTTCACCGCTGGTATGGACGCTGTTGCTGCGACCCAACCGAAATAAGCGCACGACGCTTTGACCTTGGAAAAACCCTGCTTCGGCAGGGTTTTTTTATTTTGCGCGCCGCAATGCCAGCACAGCATTCATCCCGCCAAAGGCAAAGGCGTTTGACAATGCAACCTCGACCTGTGCCTGACGCGCCGTGTTGGGCACCACATCCAGCGCACATT
>JAHEDL010000579.1 GCA_024641255.1 Pseudorhodobacter sp. | reverse complement strand
CCAGCGCCGCATAGGTCACGCCAAAAAACGACGACCACAGCGTCATTGCCAAACCCTGATGCCGCGCCGGCGTCACCCCGGCAATCGCCGTCGGCCCCACCACCACAATGGTCAGATGCGATACGCCTTCCAAAACCCGGCTTAGCATCATCACCGGATAGGGCGGAAAACTCGACTGGATCAGGCTCACCGCCGCGCCCAACGCCAAAGCCGCCAAAATCGCCCGCCGCGGGCCGATGCGTGCCACCAAAAGCCCGGCCGTGGTGCCAAACGCCAAGCCAACCATGCCAACAATCGACACCATCAGCCCAATGCCAACCCCGGCATGGTCCGCATAAGCAGCACCAAGCACCTGATAAAGCACCGAAATCTTACCAAACTGCGCAGCCGCCCCCAAGCCTGCCGCCCAAAGCGCCAAAACGGTCAGGGCAGTACGCATAGCTCATCCTCTTGGCTTAAATATCCTCAGGGGGTGAGGAGCGTAGCGACGAGGGGGCAGACTGCCCCCTTGCCTTAAGATATGGAGCGCCCTCAGATATGCAGTGCGCGGCCGTAAGCGTCCAACACCGCTTCATGCATCATTTCAGATAGCGTCGGATGCGGGAACACCGTGTTCATCAGATCTTCTTCGGTGGTCTCCAACGCGCGGCCAACGACATAGCCTTGGATCAGCTCGGTCACTTCGGCGCCAATCATATGCGCGCCCAGCAACTCGCCGGTCTTGGCGTCGAACACGGTTTTGATCATGCCTTCGCTTTCGCCCAAGGCAATCGCCTTGCCGTTGCCGATAAACGGAAAACGGCCAACCTTGATGTCAAAGCCCGCGTCCTTGGCCTTTTGTTCGGTCAGACCAACGCTTGCCACCTGCGGGTGGCAATAGGTGCAGCCGGCAATCGACCCCGGTTTGATCGGATGCGGATGCCCGCCCGCGATCAGTTCCGCCACCATCACGCCTTCATGGCTGGCCTTGTGGGCAAGCCACGGCGCACCGGCAATATCGCCAATCGCATAAAGTCCCGGAACACTTGTGCGGCAGAATTCGTCGGTGACCACATGCGTGCGGTCAATCTGCACGCCCAAGGCCTCAAGCCCCAGATTTTCCACGTTGCCAATGATGCCAACGGCGGAAATCACCGTGTCGAATTCTTGCGTCGTGGTGCCCTTGGCGTCTTCCAGATGCGCAACCACCTTGCCCGGCGACCGGTCAAGTTTCTTCACCGTGGTCTTTTCAAGGATCTTCATGCCTTGTTTGACAAAGGCTTTCTTCGCAAAGGCGCTGATTTCGGCGTCTTCAACCGGCAACACGCGGTCCATCACTTCAACAACCGTGGTATCTGCGCCCAAAGTATTGAAGAAGCTTGCAAATTCAATGCCAATCGCCCCCGACCCGATCACCAGCAGCTTTTTCGGCATCCGCTTGGGTTGCAGCGCGTGCTTATAGGTCCAGACCAGATCACCGTCGGCTTCCAGCCCCGGCAGCTCGCGTGCCCGTGCGCCGGTGGCCAGAATGATCGCCTTGGCGGTCAGCTCTTCAACGCCCTTGTCGGTTTTCACCGAAACCACGCCCGCCTTGGGCAGCGTGGCCGCGCCCATGAACACCGTGACCTTGTTTTTCTTCATCAAATGGCCAATGCCGCCGGAAAGTTGCTTTGCAACCCCGCGCGACCGCGCCACCACCGCATCCAGATCAAACGACGCGCCTTCGACCTTCAGCCCGAATTCCTTGGCGCGGTGCATCAGGTGAAACACCTCTGCCGAACGCAGCAGCGCCTTGGTCGGAATACAGCCCCAGTTCAGGCAGATGCCGCCCAGATGTTCGCGCTCGACAATCGCGACCTTCTGACCAAGCTGCGAAGCACGAATGGCCGCAACATAGCCCCCCGGTCCGGCACCGATCACGATCACATCGAAGTTTTGAGCAGCCATCTTTCCCTCCTCAGAAAAAGTAGTTTGCCATTAAACTAGTTTTAAAACCCAAGCAATGTTGCACATGCCGGGGGCCTATGCAGGGCTTGCATGGCTTTGTTTCAGCGCACTCACCACAGCTACATAGCCGCCTTCGGCCAAATACTGGGTTTCTTCGTCGGTATTTTGCCGCCCCAACGCCGCGTTACGGGTTGGAAAGCGGCCAAATTTTGCGATGACCTGTTGATGCGCCCGCGCATGCAGCGCCATTTCCGGGTCTGAACCCAAGCGTTCGGTCAGATATTCCACCGCCAGCGCCTGATCGGCTGCATCTTCCGAATGTTCAAAAGGCATATAGAAGAACTGCCGTTCGGGTTCGGGGGCATTCATGTCCCAACCCATCGCAACGGCGCGCTTGGCCGCGGCCAGCGCCAAACCATCGGTGGCAAAGCTGTCGGCGCTGCCGCGGTGCATGTTGCGCGACAACTGATCACACAAGATCAGATAGGCCAGCGTGCCGACCGTGCCTTCAACCCAATGGTCCAACCCGCCGTCGCGCGCAGCCTGCCAAATATCGCCAAACCGCAGCAAACATTCGCCGTC
>JAHEDL010000578.1 GCA_024641255.1 Pseudorhodobacter sp. | reverse complement strand
AAGATCAGCGTAAAGGGTGCGCCGGGGTTCAGCCCCGGTTTGGTGGCATCGCGGCGCAGGTGATCGCAGCGGGTTTCGGCGCGCATCAGCGCAATGTTGCGCTTCAGAATGGCTGCCGCAGCCGCGCCGTTTTCCAGAAACGTGGCGTGGGCCGCGCCGCGCGACAGTGCCTCTAGCCCAAGCGCACCGGTGCCTGCAAAGACATCAAGCACGCGGGCATTGGCGACCGGGTTGCCATAGCCGCCATTGATCAGCAGGTTGAAGATTGACTCGCGCACACGGTCTGATGTGGGGCGAAGATGCGCCTTTGCGTCACCTTCCCCCACCGGGGAAAGGTGCAATCCGCGAGAGGCGCCGCCGATGATCCTCATGCTTTCAGCAGGTCTTTCATCACCGTGGCCGGATTTTCCAGCGCGGCTTTGGACGGTGATTTGCCCTGTTCGATCAAGCGCTTGCCAACCATATAGGCGCGCGGATCGTTCATGGCATCGACGGCCAGCAGGGTATCGCCCTTGAAATACCAGAACGACACCGATTCTCCGTCAGGTCCACGGGTGACGATATTGTCGTAGCCGGTGTTCAGGCCCGCGATTTGCAGCTTGCAGTCGTATTGATCAGACCAGAACCAAGGCTTTGCGTCGTAGGCTTTGCCCGCGCCAAGGATATTTTCGGCAACGATTTCGGCTTGATCAATGGCATTGCCTACCGATTCAAGCCGCAGGCGGCCGCCGTTATGCGGGAAGCTGGCGCAGTCGCCCGCCGACCAGATATGCGGATCAGAGGTGCGACCCAGCGCGTCGGTCTTGATGCCGTTTTCGATGGCAAGCCCGGCAGCCTCGGCCAAAGCGGTGCCGGGAAGGATGCCAACGCCCGCGATGACAAAATCGGCGGCAAGTTCGGTGCCGTTCGACAGCCGCACGCCGGTGACGCGGGTTTCGCCCAACAACCGATCAAGCCCGGTCGATTCCAGAATTTTTACGCCATGCGCCGTGTGCAGTGCGCGGAAATAGTCGCTGGTTTCGGGGGCAGCAACGCGCTGCAAGATCCGCGGCGCCATTTCAAGCACGGTAACATCAAGGCCAAGCTTTGCCGCAACGGCCGCCGCCTCTAGCCCGATGTAGCCACCGCCAACGATCACCAGACGCCGACCCGCCGCAAATTCGGCTTTCATAGCGTCGACATCAGCCAGGGTGCGAACGGTGTAAACGCCAGCAAGTTCGCCCCCGATCGCCGCTGGCAGGCGGCGCGGGTAAGAGCCGGTGGTTAGCGCCAGATCATCATAGGAAATTGTTTCGTCGCCAACAGTTACGGTCTTGGCGGCTGGGTCGATGCCTGTCACTTTCTGACCCAGTTTCAAGGTGATGTGATGTTCGGCATAGAATTCCGGGCCGCGCAGCCAAAGCCGTTCTTCGTCCATCTCGCCCATTAGATAGGCTTTTGACAGCGGCGGGCGCTGATAGGGCGGCGCGGGTTCTTCGCCAATCAGGGTGATTGCGTCCGTATGACCGGCCGCCCGCAGTTTTGCGACCAATGCCGCCCCGGCCTGCCCGGCCCCAATTACCACAACGCTGCCCATCAATCCCCCCACTGGTCGAATGTCCGGGGTGAGCCTATATCCCGTGGGCGAGGAAACGCAACGCGAGAGGGATAGATTATGACGATTTCTGTAGGATCAAAGCTTCCGGCTGCAACATTGCAGCAGTTTGGCGCAAACGGGCCAGAAGCTGTTGATCTGGCGACAAAACTGGCTGGCCGCAAGGTTGTGATCTTTGGTCTTCCGGGGGCTTATACCGGCACTTGCACCACGGCGCATTTGCCCAGTTTTATCCGAACCCGCGATAAGTTTGCTGCAAAGGGCGTGGATGAAGTGATCTGCGTGGCCGTCAACGATGCTTTCGTGATGAAAGCCTGGGGTGAAAGCACGGGGGCTACGGCGGGGGGAATCACCTTGCTGGCCGATGTGGATTCGGCTTTTACCAAAGCAATCGGGATGGAGTTTACGGCGGCGGCGGTTGGGTTCTTTGACCGATCAAAGCGCTATGCACTTTATGCCGAAGATGGTGTGGTGAAGGTGCTGAATCACGGGCAAGAAACCAGCGCCTGCGAGATTTCGGGTGGCGAAGCGCTGCTTTCGGAAATCTGACCGGCTTTACGACTCTTTATTCACCGAGCGCGAATAAAGAGTCGTAAATTTCAAGCCTGCCGGTTTGCGCGAACTTCGCACAAACAAGAAATTGGTTCGGAGTGGTCGCGCACAATCGTAGCCGCTCCGGCAGCTTTGTCCATCAGCCGGGCAAGGCTGATATCCAGCGCAGACAGACCGTTGCAGTCATGGGTAAGCAGCGTCACGTCGACGATGTTGTATTTGTTGGACCATTCTGGATGATGATTCAGCTTTTCGGCGGCAAGTGCGGCGCGGGTCATGAAGCCCCAAGCTTCTGAAAAGCTTTTGAATTTCCAAACTTTACGAATGGCGTCCCGATCCGGAACTGCCCCCCAACCGGTTTCGC
>JAHEDL010000001.1 GCA_024641255.1 Pseudorhodobacter sp. | reverse complement strand
TCGATCTTGCCTTCCTGGCTGGCTTCGAGGAACGACTGCTGGCCACCCTGAGCAATACCGCCGATGTGGAACGTCCGCATCGTCAGCTGGGTGCCCGGTTCACCGATGGACTGTGCGGCAATGATACCCACCGCTTCGCCCTGGTTCACCAGCGTACCGCGTGCAAGGTCGCGGCCATAGCACATGGCGCAAACGCCCTCTTCCGCGTCACAGGTCAGCGGGCTGCGGATACGAGCCGAAGCCACGCCAGCCTGATGGATCGCATCAGCCTTGCGTTCGTCGATCAGTTCGCCGCGCGCCACCAGCACTTCGCCGGTGCCCGGAACCACGATGTCATCGGCAGCCACACGGCCCAGCACACGCTCGGCCAAGGATTGCACGACTTCGCCATCGTTCACAGCCACGTCAGCGGTGATGCCGCGATCGGTGCCGCAATCATGCGACCGCACGATGCAGTCTTGCGCCACGTCAACCAGACGACGGGTCAGGTAACCCGAGTTCGCGGTCTTCAACGCGGTGTCCGCGAGGCCCTTACGAGCGCCGTGGGTCGAGTTGAAGTATTCAAGAACCGTCAGGCCTTCTTTGAAGTTCGAGATGATCGGCGTTTCGATGATCTCGCCGTTCGGCTTGGCCATCAGACCGCGCATACCGCCCAGCTGCTTCATCTGAGCCGGCGAACCCCGCGCCCCAGAGTGCGACATCATGTAGACCGAGTTCGGCTCTTTTTCAGCGCCAAGCGAGTCGTAGTGAACCGCAGAGATCGACGCCATCATGTCGGCAGCGACCTTGTCCGAGCACTTCGACCAAGCGTCGACAACCTTGTTGTACTTTTCGCCCTGAGTGATCAGGCCGTCCATGTACTGTTGTTCGAACTCTTTCACCTGATCGCGGACTTCGTTGACGATCGGCCACTTGGTGTCGGGGATCAGCATGTCGTCCTTACCGAACGAAATACCGGCCTTGAACGCCTCGCGGAAGCCCAGACCCATGATCTGGTCACAGAAGATCACCGACTCTTTCTGGCCGCAGTAGCGGTAGACGGTATCGATGACGGTCTGCACGTCTTTTTTCCGCAGCAGGCGGTTCACCAGATCGAACGGCGCTTTTGCGTTCAGCGGCAACAGGTTGCCAAGACGCAGACGGCCGGGGGTGGTTTCGTAACGCTTCCAGACGATATTGCCGTGTTCGTCAACCTGACGCAGACGGCCCTGGATCTTGGCGTGCAGGTGCACCGCACCGGCGGCCAAAGCATGCTCGACCTCTTCCATGTCAGCGAAAGCCATGCCTTCACCAACCATGCCCTTACGTTCCATGGTGGTGTAGTACAGGCCCAACACCATATCCTGCGACGGAACGATGATAGGCGCACCGTTGGCGGGCGACAGCACGTTGTTGGTCGACATCATCAACACGCGGGCTTCCAGCTGGGCTTCCAGCGAAAGCGGCACGTGAACAGCCATCTGGTCGCCGTCGAAGTCAGCGTTGAACGCCGAGCAGACCAGCGGGTGCAGCTGAATAGCCTTACCTTCGATCAGGATCGGTTCGAACGCCTGAATGCCCAGACGGTGCAGCGTCGGCGCGCGGTTCAGCAGAACCGGGTGTTCGCGGATGACTTCATCCAGGATATCCCAAACCTCGGGACGTTCTTTTTCCACCAGCTTCTTGGCTTGCTTGACGGTCGAAGACAGACCCTTGGCTTCCAGACGCGAGTAGATGAACGGCTTGAACAGTTCCAAGGCCATCTTCTTCGGCAGACCGCACTGGTGCAGCTTGAGTTCCGGGCCGGTCACGATAACCGAACGACCCGAGAAGTCGACGCGCTTGCCCAGCAAGTTCTGACGGAAGCGGCCCTGTTTGCCCTTGAGCATATCGGACAGCGACTTCAGCGGGCGCTTGTTGGTGCCGGTGATCACGCGGCCACGACGGCCGTTGTCGAACAGGGCGTCAACAGCTTCTTGCAGCATGCGCTTTTCGTTGCGCACGATGATGTCGGGCGCACGCAGTTCGATCAGGCGCTTCAGACGGTTGTTGCGGTTGATGACGCGACGATACAGGTCGTTCAGGTCAGAGGTCGCAAAACGGCCGCCATCCAGCGGAACCAGCGGACGCAGTTCCGGCGGAATAACCGGAAGCACGGTCAGCACCATCCATTCCGGACGGTTGCCAGATTCCAGGAAGCTTTCGACGATCTTCAGACGCTTGATGATCTTCTTCGGCTTCAATTCGCCGGTGGCTTCTTTCAGGTCAGCGCGCAGTTGTTCTGCGGTTGCTTCCAGATCAATAGCCGCCAGCATTTCGCGGATCGCTTCAGCGCCGATGTTGGCGGTGAAAGCGTCAGCGCCATACTGGTCCTGCGCGTCAAGATATTCTTCTTCGGTCAGCTGTTGCTGATAGGTCAGGTCGGTCAGACCCGGTTCGATCACAACGTAGTTTTCGAAATACAGCACGCGTTCCAGATCGCGCAGCGTCATGTCCAGCATCAGGCCGATCCGCGACGGCAGCGATTTCAGGAACCAGATGTGGGCAACCGGCGACGCCAGTTCGATGTGGCCCATACGTTCGCGACGCACTTTTTGCAGCGTAACTTCAACGCCGCACTTTTCGCAGACAACGCCGCGATATTTCATGCGTTTGTATTTGCCGCACAGGCATTCGTAATCCTTGATCGGGCCAAAGATACGCGCGCAGAACAGGCCGTCACGTTCCGGCTTGAACGTACGGTAGTTGATGGTTTCGGGCTTTTTGATCTCGCCATAAGACCACGAGAGGATCCGCTCGGGCGAAGCCAAGCTGATCTTGATCTCGTCAAAGGTCTTGACGGGGGCAACCGGATTGAACGGGTTGGTCGAGAGTTCCTGGTTCATTTCATACCTTATGAATGGGGGCGGCGGGGGAAGGTTTGGTGCGGCGGGGTAACCCCCGCCAGACCGTCTGGGCGCAGGTCGGGGCTAGCCCCGACACACGCTCACTCTTCCTCCGCATCCAGGAGTTCCATGTTGAGGCCAAGGCCACGGACCTCTTTGACAAGGACGTTGAACGATTCCGGCACGCCGGCTTCGAAGTTGTCCTCGCCCTTGACGATCGATTCGTAGACCTTGGTCCGGCCTGCCACGTCGTCCGACTTCACCGTCAGCATTTCCTGCAGGGTGTAGGCGGCGCCGTAAGCTTCCAGAGCCCAGACTTCCATTTCGCCAAGACGCTGACCACCGAACTGCGCCTTACCACCCAGCGGCTGCTGCGTGACAAGCGAGTACGGGCCGGTCGAACGTGCGTGCATCTTGTCGTCCACCAAGTGGTGAAGTTTCAGCATGTACTTCACGCCAACCGTGACCTTGCGGGCGAACTGTTCGCCGGTCCGACCGTCGAACACCACCGACTGGCCCGAAGTATCGAAGCCTGCGCGACGCAATGCGTCGTTCACGTCCGATTCCTTGGCACCGTCGAACACCGGCGATGCAATCGGCACGCCTTTGGTGACATTGCCAGCCAGTTCAAGGAAGTCAGCCTCGGTGCGATCCGAGAATGCCTCTTCGTAGGTGTCGTCGCCGTAAGCGTAACGCACGGCTTCACGCACCGGGGTCATGTCGCCCGAACGACGGAACTCTTTCAAAGCGTCGTCGATACGGATGCCCAAGCCACGCGCAGCCCAACCCATGTGGGTTTCAAGGATCTGACCGACGTTCATGCGCGAAGGCACGCCCAGCGGGTTCAGAACCAGGTCAACAGCGGTGCCATCGGCCAAGAACGGCATGTCTTCGACGGGAACAACCTTCGAAACCACACCTTTGTTGCCGTGACGGCCTGCCATCTTATCGCCGGGCTGCAGCTTGCGCTTCACCGCGACGAAGACTTTGACCATCTTCATCACGCCCGGAGGCAGATCGTCGCCGCGACGGACCTTTTCGACCTTGTCGTCGAACCGGTTGTCCAAGGCACGCTTCTGCGCTTCGAACTGGTCGTGCAGAGCTTCAACGTCTTTCGCGTCAGCTTCGCCTTCCAGCGCCAGCTGCCACCACTGGCCGCGCGACAGCGTGCCCAGCAATTCAGCGTCGATGGTCGAGCCAGCCTTGATGCCTTTCGGGCCTTTCACAGCGGTTTTGCCGGTGATCAGGGCCTTCAGACGCGAGTAGATGTTACGCTCAAGGATCGCCAATTCGTCGTCGCGGTCGCGCGACAGACGTTCGACTTCTTCACGCTCGATTTGCAGCGCGCGTTCGTCTTTATCAACGCCGTGACGGTTGAACACCCGCACTTCAACGATCGTGCCGAAAGCGCCCGGCGGCAGACGCAGCGAGGTATCGCGCACGTCAGATGCCTTTTCGCCGAAGATGGCGCGCAGAAGCTTTTCTTCCGGCGTCATCGGCGATTCACCTTTCGGGGTGATCTTGCCGACAAGAATGTCGCCCGGAGCCACTTCGGCGCCGATGTAAACGATGCCAGCCTCGTCGAGGTTGCGCAGCGCTTCTTCACCGACGTTCGGAATGTCACGGGTGATTTCTTCTGGCCCCAGCTTCGTATCGCGTGCCGCGACTTCGTATTCTTCGATGTGAATCGAGGTGAACACGTCGTCTTTCAGAATGCGTTCCGAAATCAGGATCGAGTCTTCGAAGTTGTAGCCGTTCCACGGCATGAACGCGACGACGACGTTCCGGCCCAAGGCCAGTTCGCCCATGTCGGTGCAGGGGCCATCGGCGATGACTTCGCTGCGCAGAACGGTGTCGCCCACCTTCACCAGCGGACGCTGGTTGATGCAGGACGATTGGTTCGACCGCTTGAATTTGCGCAGACGATAGATGTCAACGCCCGGCTCGCCCGGTTCCAGCATTTCGGTGGCGCGCACAACGATACGCGTCGCGTCAACCTGATCGATCACGCCAGCGCGGCGGGCCATGATGGCCGCACCAGAGTCGCGGGCAACCACAGCTTCAATACCGGTGCCCACGAACGGAGCATCAGCTTGCAGCAGCGGAACCGCCTGACGTTGCATGTTCGAACCCATCAGGGCGCGGTTAGCGTCGTCGTTTTCAAGGAACGGGATCAGCGATGCTGCAACCGAAACCAACTGTTTCGGCGACACGTCGATCAGGTCGATGGCTTCTGGCGGGTTCAGCATGAATTCGCCCGCTTTACGCGACGAAATCAGGTCATCGGTGAAACGGCCATCGGCGTCTTGGGCGGCGTTCGCCTGAGCAACCGTGTGGCGCATCTCTTCGGTGGCCGACATGTAGATGACTTCGTCGGTCACCTTGTTGTCGATCACTTTGCGATACGGCGTTTCGATGAAGCCATATTTGTTGACGCGCGCGAAAGTGGCCAACGAGTTGATCAGACCAATGTTCTGACCTTCGGGCGTTTCAATCGGGCACATCCGGCCATAGTGGGTCGGGTGAACGTCGCGGACTTCGAAGCCTGCGCGTTCGCGGGTCAAACCGCCTGGCCCCAGTGCCGACAGACGGCGCTTGTGGGTGACTTCCGACAGCGGGTTGGTTTGGTCCATGAACTGCGACAGCTGCGAAGAGCCGAAGAATTCACGCACAGCCGCTGCGGCCGGTTTGGCGTTGATCAGGTCTTGCGGCATGATCGTGTCGATCTCGACGGACGACATCCGTTCTTTGATCGCGCGTTCCATACGCAGCAGGCCGACGCGGTACTGGTTTTCCATCAATTCGCCAACCGAGCGAACGCGACGGTTGCCAAGGTGGTCGATGTCGTCGATTTCGCCCTTGCCATCGCGCAGTTCGGTCAGGGCTTTGATGCAGGCAACGATATCGTCACGGTCCAGCGTGCGCTGGGTGTCGGGCTTGCCCAGATCAAGACGCATGTTCATCTTGACGCGACCAACGGCCGACAGGTCATAACGTTCGCTATCGAAGAACAGCGTGTCGAACAGTTGCGACGCGGCTTCGACGGTCGGCGGTTCACCCGGACGCATCACGCGATAGATGTCCATGAGCGCGGTGTCGCGGCCCATGTTCTTGTCCATCGCCATGGTGTTGCGCATGTAGGGACCGACGTTGATATTGTCGATGTCCAGCACCGGAATGTCGGTGATGCCCTGATCCAGCAGAAGCTTGAGCGTGCCGCCCTTCACTTCGCCGTCACGGTCGTATTCCATCGTCAATTCGTCGCCAGCTTCGACCCAGATCTCGCCGGTTTCTTCGTTGATGATGTCTTTCGACACATAGCGGCCAACGATGTGATCGAACGGCAGCAAAAGTTCGGTGACTTTGCCGGTCTTGATCAGTTCGTTTGCCATGCGCGGCGTCATCTTGTCGCCGGCTTTGCAGATCACGTCGCCGGTTGCGGCGTCGACGATGTCATAGGTCGGACGGGTGCCGCGCACACGTTCCGGGAAGAACTTGGTGACCCAGCCCTTGTTCTTCACATGCTTGAACATCACGGTGTCATAGTAGGCATCCATGATGCCTTCCTGATCCATGCCAAGCGCATAAAGCAGCGTCGTCACCGGCAGTTTGCGGCGACGGTCGATGCGCGAGAACACGATGTCTTTCGCGTCGAATTCAAAGTCAAGCCACGAGCCGCGGTAGGGAATGATCCGGCAAGCGAACAGCAGTTTACCCGACGAGTGGGTCTTGCCCTTGTCGTGGTCGAAGAACACGCCCGGCGAACGGTGCATCTGCGAAACGATAACCCGTTCGGTGCCGTTCACGATGAACGTGCCGTTCGAGGTCATCAGGGGCATGTCGCCCATGTAGACGTCTTGTTCCTTGATGTCCTTGACCGACCGCGCCCCGGTGGTTTCATCGACATCAAACACGATCAGACGCAGGGTGACTTTCAGCGGTGCGGCATAGGTCATGTCGCGCGACTGGCACTCGTCCACGTCGTATTTCGGCTTTTCCAGCTCGTATTTGACGAACTCGAGAACCGCAGTCTCGTTGAAGTCCTTGATCGGGAAAACCGACTGGAACGTGCCTTGGATGCCTTCGCCGTCCAGCGGCTTTTCGCTATCGCCAGACCGCAGGAACAGGTCGTAGGAAGATTTCTGAACCTCGATCAGGTTCGGCATTTCCAGAACTTCGCGGATTTTGCCGAAATACCGGCGGATCCGCTTCTGGCCAACGTAAGCTTGCGCCATGCTCGTCGTAACCTTTCATCATTTTCGCCGGCGTGCGTTCCGTCGGGCCACGGAAAGCGCGCCGATTGGCGAGAGGGGGGTAAGGTTCTATTCATGCCACCCGTCCCTTAGGGTGGCTCCCGAACCTTAACCGCGCCTTGGAACCGGCTTTCACAAAAGCAAGTGCCAAGAAGCAGCCTTAAGACGCGTTAAGCTGGGCCGGGGAAACCCCCGACCCAGCCAACAAATTCTATCCGAGGCGCAAAGGCCCCGGAGAAGAATTACTTCAGCTCGACCTTGGCGCCAGCCTCTTCGAGCTTCTTCTTCATCGCTTCAGCGTCGGCTTTGCCAACAGCTTCTTTGACTTTGCCGCCAGCTTCAACGAGGTCCTTGGCTTCTTTCAGGCCCAGACCGGTGATGGTGCGCACTTCTTTGATCACGTTGATCTTGTTTGCGCCTGCATCGGTCAGAACGACGTCGAATTCGGTTTGCTCTTCAGCCGGAGCTGCAGCAGCAGCCGGGCCAGCAGCCATCATGACAGCGCCACCAGCAGCCGGCTCGATGCCGTAGGTGTCTTTCAGGATGGTTTTCAGCTCTTGTGCCTGCAGCAGGGTCAAGCCAACGATTTGCTCGGCGAGTTTGTTCAGATCAGACATTTCATGTTCCGTTCAGTTTAAGATGGTTCCAACGAGGTGGGGCAACGCCCCACGCGAGTCGAGAATTAGGCCGCGGCCTTTTCCTCGATGGTCGACAGGATGCTCGCGATGTTCGAAGCAGGCGCACCAATTGCACCAGCGATGGCAGAGGCGGGCGCACCGATGCACGAAACGATCTGAGCGATAAGCTCGTCACGCGACGGCATAGCAGCCACGGCTTTGACACCGGCCTGGTCCAGAACCGTGTCGCCCATAGCCCCGCCAATGATAACGAACTTGTCGTTCGTCTTGGCGTAAGCTTCGCAGACCTTGGCAGCAGCCACAGGATCTTCCGAATAGGACAACATGGTCATGCCCGCCAGCAGAGAGCCCATCTTTTCAGAAGGCTTACCACCGAGGGCGATTTTGGCGAGCGTGTTCTTGGCAACGCGTACGGACCCACCAACTTCGCGCATTTTTGCGCGCAGGTCCTGCATCTGTGCAACCGTCATACCCGCGTAGTGGGCGACCACTACAACGCCAGAGCTTGCGAAGATTTGGCCGAGTTCGTCGACCACTTTCTCTTTCTGGGCTCTATCCACAGTTTCACTCCAAGGTTGGGGGTTTCCCCCCGGCTCAATTAAGCCCGTCTTGCGACAGGCGTTCGGGTCCTGGTTACGGGTCCCGAGCCAAAATCCCCCGAAGGCGACATCATCTCGTTCCCCATCTCGGGCAGGGTATTAAGGCGTTTGCGCGCCACCGGCCGTCTCGGACAGGATGGGGCTAAGGACTTGCGTCTTTTCGCCCCACCATCCCTTTGCCAAGGCATCGGGAATTTCAGGTGCAAGGTGGGGCGAACCCCACCTGCAAATCAGTTCGCGGTGGCCGAGGACAGGTCCAGCGACACGCCCGGACCCATGGTCGAGGACAGCGAAACCTTTTTCAGGTACGCGCCCTTGGCACCGGTCGGCTTGGCGCGGCTGACCGCATCCACAAACGCGCGCACGTTCTGCGCCAGTTTGTCGTCCGAGAACGAGACTTTGCCGATACCAGCGTGGATGACGCCAGCTTTTTCGACTTTGAACTGAACTTCGCCACCTTTGGCAGCTTCAACGGCCGTTTTCACGTCCATCGTCACCGTGCCGACCTTCGGGTTCGGCATCAGGTTGCGCGGGCCCAGGATTTTGCCCAGACGACCAACCAGCGGCATCATGTCCGGCGTTGCGATGCAACGATCAAACTCGATCTTGCCCTGCTGAATGGTTTCCATCAGGTCTTCTGCGCCAACGATGTCTGCGCCAGCAGCCTTGGCTTCGTCAGCCTTGGCGCCACGTGCGAACACGGCAACGCGAACGGTTTTACCGGTGCCGTTCGGCAGCGCGACAACACCGCGAACCATCTGGTCAGCGTGACGCGGGTCAACGCCCAGGTTCATCGCGATTTCCAGCGTTTCGTCGAACTTGGCAGAAGCAGCGCCTTTGATCAGCGCAACAGCTTCTTCAACCGAGATCAGGTTCTTGCCATCAAAGGCCTTCCGCGCAGCGGCGGTACGTTTTGCAACCTTGGCCATGACTTACCCTTTCACTTCGATGCCGCAGGACTTCGCCGAGCCCATGATAACCTGCATCGCGGCCTCGACGGAGTTCGCGTTCAGGTCTTTCATTTTGGTCTCTGCGATCGCGCGGATCTGAGCAACCGACACAGCGCCAGCAACGGCGTGGCCCGGCTTAACCGAACCTTTGGCGCGGTTACGCTTGCCAACCGGCGGCAGGCCAGCAGCTTTTTTCAGCAAGAAGGAAGCCGGGGCGGTCTTCAGCTCGAGGCTGAACGACTTGTCCTGGTAGTAGGTGATGATGACCGGAGTCGGGGTGCCCGGCTCGATGTCAGCGGTCTTCGCGTTGAATTCCTTCACGAAGGCCATGATGTTCAAGCCGCGCTGACCCAGCGCCGGACCGACCGGCGGGGACGGGTTGGCTTGGCCCGCTTTAACTTGCAGCTTCAGGCTGCCGATAATCTTCTTGGCCATGTGGCCTCTCCTCTACTCACAGCGCCCGCCCGGTATTGGACGAATGGCGCGGTTTAGTGGTTCGGTTCGTCACCCTGTTACGGGCGCTCGCCTCCCACGCGATGCACTCAGATCCCTTTGGAAACCTGAGTGAATTCCAATTCCACCGGCGTCGCCCGACCAAAGATCGAGACCGACACTTTCAAGCGGCTGTTTGCTTCATCCACATCCTCGACCATACCGTCGAAGCCTTCGAACGGACCGTCGGTGACTTTCACCTTCTCGCCGGTTTCGAAGCGGATCAGGTTGCGCGGCGCGATTTCGCCCTCTTCAACCCGGTTCAGAATCTGGTTCACTTCGGCGTCGCGCATCGGCATCGGCTTGCCTTGCGGACCAAGGAAGCCGGTGACGCGGTTGATCGACGAAATCAGGTGATAGCCGCGCGACGACATTTCCATGCGCACCAGCACATAGCCCGGCATAAAGCGACGTTCCGACGTCACTTTCTTGCCGCGACGCACCTCGATCACCTCTTCGGTGGGCACCAAGACTTCGTCAATTTCATCGCCAAGACCAGCTTCGGCCACGGCAGTCTTGATCTGCTCGGCAACTTTCTTCTCGAAGTTCGAGAGAACGCTCACCGAATACCAACGCTTGGCCATGCCAGTTCCACCTTGTCTGCCCGGCCGCCGTTGCGTCCGAAAATTCTATGTTTTCCAGTGGTTAACCCACCGTGTCCCGTTTGGGATCCGAACAAAAAACAGCGCGCAACACGAATCGCTGCGCGCCGGTTTCCCATTGGATTTGCGCGGAATACCCCCGCGCAGCCCTAATTTCAAGGGAATTCCACCATCTGACCCCGTATTCGGCCAGATCGGCGCAATTCAGAAGCCGGTGACGATCGTGGTCAAACCGAAACGGATGGCCATATCGACAAGGCTGAAGAAGGTCGCGGTCAGGGCGGCCATGATGAAGACCATGACGGTCGTCAGCACAACTTCGCGGCGGGACGGCCAAGCAACCTTGGCAACCTCGGAGCGAACCTGCTGCATGAACTGGACGGGGTTGGTCTTGGCCATTTTCGGGTTCCGCGCGTTTCTTGTTCTAGGAATCTATGGCGCAGATACGCGTATCGCGCGCCGAATTCAAGCGGCCTAGCGTTCCTCGACCTGATCAAGGTAGGCGCCATAGCCTTCGGCCTGCATGTCGTCGCGATGCACAAAGCGCAGCGACGCCGAATTGATGCAATAGCGCAGGCCGCCCCGGTCGCGCGGGCCATCGGGAAACACATGCCCCAAGTGGCTGTCGCCATGGGTTGACCGCACTTCGATCCGCAGCATGCCAAGCGTGGTGTCGCGCAGTTCGGCAACATGCGCTGGTTCAATCGGCTTGGTAAAGCTGGGCCAGCCGCAGTGGCTGTCAAACTTGTCAGCCGAGGCAAACAGCGGTTCGCCAGATACGATGTCTACATAGATACCGGGTTCGTCATTGTGCAGATAGGCGCCGGTGCCGGGCCGTTCGGTGCCGTTTTGCTGCGTTACCCGAAACTGTTCGGGCGACAGGGCGGCGATGGCGTCGGCGGATTTTTGATAGGGTTTCATCGCGGGCTCTCCGGTCTGGATGTCAGCGCAGAATATGGGGCGGGCTGGTCGGTTTGACCAGTCACGTCACATCACGATTCTTGGGGATAGACCTGGCAGGAGTTGGGGGACTCGAACCCACGACCCTCGGTTTTGGAGACCGATGCTCTACCAACTGAGCTAAACTCCTAGGCCTGCGGCGGGAGTTACGGCAGCGCGCGGGGGAAATCAAGAGGGGAATCCGGGATATCAGCAGCTTGGCAGCAGGAAAGCGTCGGCGTAACAGGGGGGCTTCCTGTTCTTTACCGAAAGCACCCCATGATCCCTGCCCGCTTCGCCCCGATTCTGTTCGGTTTCATCCTGTCCGGTCTGATGTCTTGCATGGTGTCCGGCCTGTCGACGTTTCGCGCCCTTGGCTTTGGCGCCGGGTTTCCGGCCGCTTGGGCGGGCAACTGGCTGCTGTCTTGGGCCATCGCCTTTCCGGTCGTTCTGGTGGTGGCCCCCATCACCCGCCGCTTGGTCGGCAAGCTGACCGCCAAAGCCTAAGAACTGATCGGGCGGTAGCAGCGCGGCGGGTTGGTGACGGCATCAGAGGTGGTGGTGACCGTCACTGTCGCGCCGTCCCTGCCCGGCGTTCGGGTGGTTTCGGTGCTGGGCGCGGGGGCTGTCAGCACCAGCTCCAGCGTTTGCACCGGGCCGGTGGCGGTGGGAATGTTCTGTTCAACCACCTCGACCACCCCGGGCGATACCACCCGCACCACCATTGCGGTATGATTGGGCGCGCCGCGCACCTCTTGCTGGGTAGTGGTGTTCACGCTGCCAGAGCCATCGGGATTGGTGACATCAATGGTGATCGACCGCGTCCAACTGTAGCGGGTAAACTGCAGCACATCGCCCGCCTGCAGCGCGCTGATCAGCACGCCCGTGCCCCAGACATAAGACGACTGCGCACTAAAATTCGGCGTCAGCCCGCGCGAAGACTTGCCGCCCGCCCCCACCACTGCATCTTCGATCAAAGTCCAACATTCGCCGTCGCGATAGCGTCCGGTCTGGCGTTGGGCAAAAGCAACAGCATTGGCAGCAATATAGGTCATAAGCAGGACCCCCTTTTGACGAATACGCGCGGTCTGCGCGCTGAAAACGGGAAAAGCCTGAAACAGACAGCAGCGAAAATAACGCCGCCAGATTTCACAACTATAAGCGGTGGAGGCGGGTTTCGATAGAAATTATTTGCCCTGCCGAAATGAAAAAGGCCGCCCATCGGGGCGGCCTTTTCCGAACTAGCGGCGATGCGCCGAAATCACTCGATGATTTTCGAGACGACGCCTGCACCAACGGTGCGGCCGCCTTCGCGGATAGCGAAGCGCAGTTTTTCTTCCATCGCGATCGGAGCGATCAGCGAGACGTTGAACTTCAGGTTGTCGC
>JAHEDL010000558.1 GCA_024641255.1 Pseudorhodobacter sp. | reverse complement strand
GTGGCCCGACTGTTCATCGCCCAACAGGTTGCCCGCGCCACGCAGGTCAAGATCGTGGCTGGCAAGGTTGAACCCGGCGCCCAAACTATCCAACGACCCCATCAACCGCAGCCGTTTGGAGGCCTGCGGCGTCAGCGGCGCGCGCGGCTTGGTTGTCAGATAGCAATAGGCGCGTGTCTTCGACCGCCCGACCCGACCGCGGATCTGATACAGTTGTGCAAGACCGAACATATCGGCGCGATGCACGATCATCGTGTTGGCAGACGGAATATCCAGACCGGATTCAACAATGCTGGTGGCGATCAGCACATCATATTTGCCGTCATAGAACTGGTTCATCCGATCATCCAGATCCCCGGCTGCAAGTTGGCCATGGGCGATGACATAACTCACCTCGGGGACATGGGTTTTCAGAAAGTCTTCAATGTCGTGCAAATCGGAAATCCGCGGCACCACGTAAAAGCTTTGGCCGCCCCGGAAATGCTCGCGCAGCAACGCCTCGCGCAGGGTGATGGTGTCAAATTCCGACACATAGGTGCGAATGGCCAGGCGGTCGACCGGTGGCGTTGCGATGATCGACAGGTCGCGCACCCCGGTCAGCGACAGTTGCAGCGTGCGCGGGATCGGCGTCGCGGTCAGCGTCAGCACATGCACTTCGGACCGCATTTCCTTCAGCCGTTCTTTGTGGGTGACGCCAAAGTGCTGCTCTTCGTCGATCACCAGCAGGCCAAGGTTCTTGAACCGGATGCCTTTGGCCAGAAGCGCGTGGGTGCCAACCACAATATCCACCTGCCCCTCGGCCATCATGGTGCGGGTCTGGTTGGCATCTTTGGCCGACACAAACCGCGACAGCGGCCGGACAGAGATTGGAAAACCCCGAAAGCGTTCGACAAAGCTGCGGTAATGTTGCCGCGCCAGCAGCGTCGTCGGGCAAATCACCGCAACCTGCATGCCCGACAGCGCCGCAACAAAGGCCGCCCGCATCGCGACTTCGGTTTTGCCAAAGCCCACATCGCCCACAACAAGGCGGTCCATCGGGCTGCCTTTTTCAAGGTCGGCAACCACATCGGCAATCGCCGCAAGCTGATCGTCGGTTTCGGTATAAGGGAAGCGGGCGGCAAAAGCCTCCCATATCGAATGTGGTGCGTCCAAGATCGGCGCATGGCGCAGCGCCCGTTCGGCCGCCACCCGCATCAGCTTATCCGCAATCTCGCGGATACGTTCTTTAAGCTTGGCCTTCTTGGCCTGCCACGCCCCGCCGCCCAGACGGTCCAGCAGGCCCTCTTCATGGCCATAGCGCGACAACAGTTCGATGTTCTCGACCGGCAGGTAAAGCTTGGCGTTTTCGGCATATTCCAACGCCACGCAGGCGTGCGGCGCGCCCAAAGCGGTGATGGTTTCAAGCCCCAGATAGCGGCCGACACCATGTTCGACATGCACCACCAGATCGCCGACCGATAGTGTATCAACTTCGCGCAAGAAGTTGTCTGCCTTACGCTTTTTGCGCGGCTTTGCCACCAACCGATCGCCCAGAACGTCTTGTTCAGAAATCACCACAAGGCCGGGCGCGGTAAAGCCGCTTTCCAGCGCCCAAACCATCAGAAACAAGCCGCCACGCCCTTCAGGAACATCGCGGAAGTCTTTGATTTCTTTTGCAGCCTTCAGACCCTGATCATCCAGAAGGCCCTTCAGGCGTTCGCGCGCGCCGTCTGACCAAGACGCAATAACAACCTGCGCATCCTTAGATACGGCCTGAATATGATCGCTCAACGCACTGAAAAGGCTGATGTTTTCTTGCTGACGCTCTGGCGCGAAACTGCGGCCGATGCGGCCTTGCGCATCCAGCACACCGGGGCCAGGCGCTTGCGCAAGCGCGGAAAACTGCACGACGCGGTGGTTAGCAATCGCGGCTTCCCATGCGGCATCATCCAGATACAGCAGGCCCGGCGCGCAAGGCTTGTAAACCGAATCCATCCGGCCTTTGGCCGTCATCGCCTCGTGGCGGCTATCGTATTGGTCTTCAATGCCTTCCCAACGCGACAGCCGCGCAGGCGTGATCTGATCGTCCAGCATAACCGAGGCGGTGGGCAGATAATCGAACAGGGTTTCCAGCCGCGCGTGGAAGAACGGCAGCCAATGCTCCATCCCCTGATGCTTGCGGCCGGCACTGACCGCTTCGTAAAGCGGATCATCCGACCCGCCAGCGCCAAATTCGACCCGGTAATTCTGCCGGAACCGCGAGATCGCGGCATCGTCCAAAATCACCTCGGACATCGGGGCGAATTCGACCGCTTTCAGCTTTTCGGTGGTGCGCTGGCTCACAGGATCAAACCGGCGCGCGCCATCCAGCACATCGCCAAAGAAATCAAGCCGCACCGGGCCGCAATCGCCGGGCGGAAAGATATCGATGATGCCGCCACGAATGGCAAAATCGCCCGGCTCTGCCACTGTCGACACCGGCGAAAACCCCATCCGGGCCAGAAAGCCCTTCAGTTGCTTTTCATCCACCCGGTCGCCCACCCGC
>JAHEDL010000554.1 GCA_024641255.1 Pseudorhodobacter sp. | reverse complement strand
GGATGCGGCGCGGATGGCGCGCGACATGCATGGCGGCAACGGCATTCAAGAAGATTTTCAGGTGATGCGCCACATGGTCAACCTGGAAACCGTGAACACCTATGAAGGCACCCATGACGTGCACGCCCTGATCTTGGGCCGCGCCATCACCGGCCTGCAGGCGTTCTTCTAAGCCGCCCCGCCCCCCCAAAAAAAACCAAGGCGCGCCAGAGCAGATCTGGCGCGCCTTTTGCATTGCTCTTTCTGAAATACTCCCGCCGGAGGCGTCACCAGCGGCCACAAGCGCCCCGCTGAAACCTATGGTGCCAAAGCAAAAAGCCCGAAGTTTCCTTCGGGCCTTTTGTGTCGTTCAGACCATTTCGGCGTCTTCGGCCCTGCGCGCCTCGGCCTCGCGCGCGGCTTCGATCCGGGCTTTGCGGCGGCGGTTGATTTCGTAAACCACCGCCAGACCCAAGGTGAACACGATCAGCAACAGCGCCAGCGCGTTGATGGTTGGCGTGATGCCAGAGCGCACCTTCGAAAACACATACACCGTCAACGTGTCGGCATTGCCGCGGGTGAACAGCGTGACGTTGAAGTTTTCGATAGATTGGAAGAACGCAATCGCCGCCCCGGCGCCGATAGCCGGATAAAGATGCGGCAACAGGATGCGGCGCATCACCTGACCGTGGCTGGCACCAAGATCAAGCGCAGCCTCTTCCAGCCCCAGATCAAAGCTTTGCAACCGCGCCAGAACCAGCAGCATCACGAAAGATGCGATATAGCTGACCTGCCCCAGCACCGACAGATGCAGGCCAGAGCCAACCGAGAGGTTGTTCCAGAACAGCAGCGTCGAAATGCCGATCACCACGCCGGGGATCAGGATCGGGGCGACCATGAACCCATAAAGCAACGAGCGTGCCTTGCCCGAGATCGAGTTGATCAAAATCGCGCCCGCCGTGCCGATTGGCACCGAAAGCGCCACCACGGCCACCGCCACAAGGAAGGTGTTGCGGAAAGCGATCCAGATCCGGCTGTCTTCCCACATGGCGATAAACCAGCGGTCGGTCAGGCCTTTCCACGGAAAGACCGTTGGCAGTTTGCTGTCATTGAAAGCAGCGCCACCCATCACCAGCAAAGGCACCAGCAGATAGATCAGAAACGCCGCCATATAAAGGTGGAACAGGAAGTTGCGTTTGGAATGCATGGCCCGCCCCTATTTCGCAATGTCAGAAAGTTTGACGCCAAACACCCGCATCATCAGGCTGACGAACATGGTGCACGCGAACAGCAGCATGAAGGCAAATGCCGCGCCGGTGTTCCAATCAGAGCTTTCCATCATGATGCCCTGAATGGTCTGCGTGAACCAACCCGAGGTGGTCGAGCCAAGCAGCGATGGCACCAGAAGCGACCCCGCCGACAGCATGAACACCATCACCGCACCGCTGGCGATACCGGGTTTCGAATGCGGCAAGATCACCCGCAAATGCGTGCGCCACCAAGGGCTGCCAAGGTCTTCGGCGGCTTCGATCTGGTTGCTGTCCAGCGATTGCATGGCGTTATAGAGCGGAAACAGCATGAACAGCACATAGGTGTAGACCAGACCGATGATCACCGGGCTAAACCCCGCGATCCAGCGGATATCATGGTCAATCAGCCCCACCGCCGTCAGCACAGCATTCAGCGGGCCTTTCAGCGACAGAATGATCCACCACGCGAAAGACCGCAGCACCTCGGATACCCAAAGCGGCACGAACAGCAGCAAAAAGAGCGTCGGCACCGATTTCGGCGACACCACTTTCGCCAGATAATAGGCCAGCGGATAGGCCAGAATGAAGGTGATCACCGTGACCGCTGCCGACCAGAAGATCGTCAGCAAGAACACCTTCACCCGCACCGGCATTGGAAAGGTCAGGCCAAACAGCGACACATCGACGTTGTTGCCAAGGATTTGCGCATAGTTGTTCAGCGAATAGACATCCTTCGGCCCACCAACATCCACCACCGGCAGATAGGGGCGGAACGAGCTTTCAAACATCGTCAGGTTTGGCAAGATCAGCAAGATCAGCAGCCAAAAGGCGGTCAGCAGCACGAAGGCCCCTGTCAGCCCCGTACCGTAGCGTTTCAGAAGTTCATGCATCGGTTACGCTCCTGCGCCAGTCTCGTTGGGCAGAATAGCGGCGCGGGCCGCGTCGAAGGTCATATGCATCTTGGTGCCGGGGGCCGGAACCGTGGCGGAACCGTCATTGCGCACTTCGGCGACAAGGGTGGTGCCGTTTTCGGTCTGTGCTTGCACGGCGATGAAGTTACCTTCAAACGCCACGTCCGAAACCGTCACCGGAACCGAGTTTTCGGCACCCGGCGTTGCCGACAGCAGCGTGTGTTCCGGGCGGACGTAAAGCTTGACCTTGCCGCCAGTAACTTCGTCGGCAATGCGGGCGCGGAAGGTGCCGATGGCGGTGTTAAAGCTTGCCATGCCGCTGCCCGCGTTTTGCACCGCGCCGTCCAGAATGTTGTTTTCGCCGACAAAGGACGCCACGAAACCGTT
>JAHEDL010000551.1 GCA_024641255.1 Pseudorhodobacter sp. | reverse complement strand
GGCAAGGAAAAGCGCGCCCAAAGCCACGCGCAAGATCAGCGCAGCAAGGTCGGCATTGTTCGAAGTCGGGTTCGGAGCGGTGGTCATGGCTATCATCCTGTTCAATGGGCCGTTGCGGCCGGTGAGACAGATATCGCTCATTCCGATTGAAATGATAATTCCGCCATATGGAAGATAATTCCTTCCAAAATGGAAGCTATCAGCCTTGCAGGGCTGCAACCAGAAAGTCGATCAGCACCCGCATTTTCAACGCCAATTGCCGCCCCGACGGGTAAAGCGCAAACACCCCCAGCGGCGGTTCCTGATAGCCGGTCAGCAAGGGTTGCAACCGGCCAGCCTTCAGGCTTTCGGCCAAAACGAAATCGGGCGACGAGGCAATGCCCAAGCCCGCCTCGGCGGCGATCATGCAGGCAGAGGCGTTGGAAAACGCCAAGCGCCCCGCGACGGCAATGCGTTGGCCGTTGCGAAAGCTCCAATGCTGCGGATCGCGGTAGTTGGTGTCGATCAGACAGTCGTGGCCGACCAGATCTTCGGGGCGCTCTGGCCGCCCGCGCTGTGCCAGATAGGCCGGAGAGGCGGCAACGATGACCTGCGATTGGCACAGTTTGCGCGAAATCAACGCCGAATCGCCGGGTTTGCCCACCCGCACCGCAAGGTCGAAACCTTCGTCGACAAGGTTGACCAAACGGTCGCTGAAGTGAACGTCCAAGGAAATCTCTGGGTAGGCCTTGGCGAAATCGGCCAGAACCGGGGCCAGACGCAGGGTGCCAAAGCTAAGCGGGGCCGACATGCGGATCTTGCCGCGCGGCAGTTGTGCGGCGTTGCGCACTTCGGTTTCAACCGCGTCGAATTCATCCAAGATGCCGCGCATCCGGTCGAAATAGACCTGACCGGCTTCGGTTGCGGCCAGGGCGCGGGTGGTGCGGTGCAACAGCCGCACGCCCAGTTCGGTTTCCAACCGCGACACCAGCTTTGACGCCTGACCAGAGCTGGTGCCCAGCCGCTGTGCTGCCGCGGCAAAGCTGCCAGCCTCTAGCACGGCGACGAACATGCGTTCGCAAAGAAGACGGTCCATGGTTGCCCCAAACTGGTTCGGGGCAACGCTAACGGGTTCTGCGGCCAGCGGCTAGCCAGCCAACGGCAGACCAACAGCGTCACTGACGCCCATCAGGCCGCGCATCCGCAGCACCGCCGCCATGGTTTCGCCCATGCTGGACGGGTTTGGCGCCACAGAGATGCCAGCGGCAGCAAGGATTTCCACCTTTTCCTGCGCGCTTTCGCCAAAGGCGCTGACGATCGCGCCGGCATGACCCATCTTGCGGCCCTTCGGCGCCGACAGACCGGCGATATAGGCCACCACCGGTTTGGTCATATGATCGCGGGCAAAGGCGGCGGCTTCGGCCTCTTGTGGGCCGCCGATTTCCCCGATCATCATCACCGCATCGGTGTCGGGATCGTTCTGGAACAGGTGCAGAATATCGCGGAAGCTTGAACCGTTGATCGGGTCGCCACCGATCCCAACAGAGGTGGACACGCCGATGCCCAGCGCCTTCATCTGGCTTGCGGCCTCATAGCCCAAGGTGCCCGAACGGCCAACAATGCCAACCCGCCCCGGCATGTAGATATGCGGCGGCATGATGCCCATAAAGCCCTTGCCGGGTGAAATCACCCCTGCACAGTTCGGCCCGATCAGCCGCAGCTTTTTCATTTCGGGATAGCGGCGCAGAAAGCGCTTTACCTGCATCATATCTTGGCTGGGAATCCCGTCGGTGACGCACACGGCGGTGCGAATACCGGCATCGGCAGCCTCTAGGATCGCATCGGCGGCAAAGGGCGGCGGCACGAAAATCAGCGAGGCTTCGGCCCCGGTTTCGGCAACCGCTTCGCGCACAGTGTTGAACAACGGCAGGTCAAGGTGGCGTTCGCCACCCTTGCCGGGGGTAACACCGCCGACAACATTGGTGCCGTAGCGGATCATATCGGCGGCGTGAAAGCTGCCGATGCGGCCTGACATGCCTTGCACGATAACGCGGGTGGAATCGGTGATCAGAATGGCCATGGAATGCTCCTTTCAGGCAGCTTTGCGGGGGCGAGCGGCAACAGCGGCAGCCGCCGCTTCGGCCAGCGTATCGGCAGAGATCAGCGGCAGGCCCGAGGCGTTGATGATCGCCTGACCTTCTGCCACATTGGTGCCAGCAAGCCGCACGATGACCGGAATGGTCAGACCGACCTCTTTATACGCCTGCACAACACCTTGGGCGACCCAATCACAGCGGTTGATACCGGCAAAGATGTTGACCAAGATCACCGAAACATTGCCATCGGCCAGCACGGTGCGGAACGCCCGCACCACGCGTTCGGGGCTGGCGCCACCGCCGATATCAAGGAAGTTCGCCGGTTCACCGCCCGCCAGCTTGATCATGTCCATCGTCGCCATCGCAAGACCGGCACCGTTGATGATGCAGCCGATATCGCCGGTCAGACCGACATAAGACAGGCCATGATCGCCCGCCGTGCTTTCGCGTGGGTCTTC
>JAHEDL010000542.1 GCA_024641255.1 Pseudorhodobacter sp. | reverse complement strand
GCCGGTTATTCTGCCTGCCGCTACGCCCTTGATATTCCGCAGCATTGTTGCCGATTTGTCATAGATATTAAGTTAACCCTCTGTTAACGTTTCCGCATAAGAAACAAAAAATTATCGAGCAGGCATACAGGCATGAAAACGGGCTCTTTGGGCACGTTCGTCATTTCCTGGTCACAAACGGAAGTAGACGGCCTTAAGGCCGCGTCCATCGACCTTCTTGCTGTCGGCGCCGCATGGCGCTGGACAGGGGCGGCTGTGCGCGTGGATGGACCCCAAGGGTTGCTGCTTTTGCAAGAGGCTGAGGGAGCGGCGGATTTAAGAAAGCGTGCGGCGCGGATGGTGCGCCGTTTGGTTGGCGCGGCAGTTGGTGGGGCTGCGCGGCAGGGCGGGGATGACGATGATCTGGCGGTTGATCTGCCAGAACAGGGGTTTATCGTTACCGACGGCCATCATTCGTTTAGCGTCACGATCATTGCGGTGCCCGATACCGGGGCGCAATTGCTGATGCTGGTGGGGGAACTGCCGCCGGTGGATCAGGATTTGTGGGTGGTGCGCACCTCGATAGACCGGACGCATTCCGGGGCAGGGGCGCGGGTGGCAGGCGGGGTGATTTGCTTTACCCCAGACACCCGGCTTGCAACGCCCGATGGCGTGCGCCAGATCCGGCAGCTTCGCCCCGGTGATATGGTGCTGACGCGCGACAATGGCCCGCAAGAAGTGTTATGGACAGGGCATCGCCGGATGAGCGGCGCGCGGCTTTACGCCATGCCACATCTGCGCCCGATCCGGTTCAAGGTGAATGCGATGGGGCTTTACCGCCCGGACGAAGACCTGTTGGTTTCGCCGCAGCACCGCATGTTGGTGACAGGGCCACAGGCGCAGGCGCTGTTCAACACCGCCGAAGTGTTGGTGGCAGCCGAAGATCTGATCAATGATGTTACCATCACCGTTGATCATGCGCTGCGCGAAGTGACCTATGTCCATGTGCTGTTTGAGCGGCACAATGTTGTCTGGGCGAACGGGCTGGAAACCGAAAGCTTCCATCCGTCGAACACCGCGCTGGATACGGTTGATCCGGCGCAGCGCGAGGGGTTGTTGCATCTTTTGCCAGATATAGAGGCCAATCCGCACAGTTATGGCGATTATGCGCGGCGCAATATTTCGGGGTCAGAGGCGGCGATCTTGCGGCACGAACTTGCGGCGTAATACCGGTTGTGGCGGAAAGGGGGGGCTGTCTGCCCCCCTTGGGCTGCGCCCACCCCCCGAGGATATTTCAGCCAAGAGGATGGGGCAGAGAAAGTGGGGTGAGGCTGTTGACTCTGGGGGGAGCGACTGTATAAGCCGCGTCACGTCCCGGATGGAAGTCCGGGGCTTTTTATTGGTGTTGGTGGACTTCGCAAGAAGAAACCTGTCGGGCTTCGGCCAAAGGACAACGCCCTTCACGTCTAACGAAGGAGATCAGCCGTGACCAAACGCACGTCTGCCAAGTACAAAATTGACCGCCGCATGGGCGAAAACATCTGGGGCCGTCCGAAGTCCCCGGTGAACAAGCGTGAATACGGCCCCGGCCAGCACGGCCAGCGTCGCAAGAACAAACTGTCGGATTTCGGCACCCAGCTGCGCGCGAAGCAAAAGCTGAAGGGTTACTATGGCGACCTGACCGAAAAGCAGTTCCGCAAGATCTACACCGAAGCAGAACGCGTCAAGGGCGACACCGGCGAGATGCTGGTTGGTCTGCTGGAGCGTCGTCTGGATGCAGTCGTCTACCGCGCCAAGCTGGTTCCGACCGTGTTCGCAGCGCGTCAGTTCGTGAACCACGGCCACGTCACCGTGAACGGCCAGCGCGTCAACATCGCGTCGTACCGTGTCAAGGAAGGCGATATCATTGCCGTTCGTGACAAGTCGCGTCAGCTGGCGATCATCGCCGAAGCGATTGCTTTGACCGAGCGTGACGTTCCGGATTACCTGGAAGTCGACAACTCGAAACTGACCGTGAAATTCGTCCGCACCCCGGGCCTTTCGGACGTGCCGTACCCGGTCGTCATGGAACCGAACCTGGTCGTCGAATACTACGCAAAGAACTAATCTTTCTGCCCCTTTCGGCAGACTGGGGCCCGCCGGCTTGGCGGGCCCTTTTGTTTTTTCAGATTGCCGTGCCGGCCGTTCCCGAAACAGGAGACTTGCCCATGCCCCATACTGTTCATGCCCGAATTGATGGCCCACTGGTGATGATTGGCTTTGGGTCAATTGGCCGAGGCACGCTGCCGCTGATCGAACGCCATATCGCCTTTGACCGCGCGCAGTTTACGGTGATCGAACCTTCGGGCGAGTTTGCGCATATCTTGGCGCAGCATGGCGTGCGGCATTTGCAGCTTGCGCTGACCGCCGACAATCTGGCCGAGGTGCTGCGTGGGCTGTTTCCGAACGGCAAGGGCTTTATCGTCAACCTGTCGGTCGATGTGGATTCGGTTGAGGTTATGCTGCTGTGCCAAGAGCTTGGCGTGCAGTATATCGACACGGTGGTAGAGCCGTGGCCGGGGTTT
>JAHEDL010000501.1 GCA_024641255.1 Pseudorhodobacter sp. | reverse complement strand
TCGCTTACCCACTGCCTTTCATCGACCAACTCGCGGTGCATCAACGCTATTTGCGCGGCTGGGCCACCAAAGGACAGGATGCCAATGCGCGCAAAGGCGCGGGTGAGTTCGGAAAGGTGGACTGTGGCGCTCATGGTGCCATTTGGCATCATTTGCGCAGATGTTCCAAAGATTTTGCACGCCATCCCGCGCGACCAAGGCTTAACAGATTGGGAAAGTGCAGGTTTCTGTTGCCAGGTACCTGCGAACCCCGCCTTACGCGGCTAAGCGTAAGGGCTTAGTTTCGGCGACTCGAACTGCTTACGCAGCCAAAGCCATTGCCGGAGCACGGTTGTCATTGGCAACTGTGATTATGCACCGATAACGGTAGTAGCTCACCGAGCGAAAGCTGGCCTCTTTAGACGTTCGTCGATCCTATTTCGACCCCATTTGCCCGCAATGCCGGGGTTTTTGGTGGAGTCGCCGGGTACCGCCCCCGGGTCCGAGCCGTTTATTACAGGTGCGTTTATCGCCATAGTCCGAGTTACCCCGAACACCGCCAACATAGGGGCGCGGCGGGGGCGACGCAAGGGGCACTGGCAGTGGAGTTTACAGGCTTTGGCAACATATCCTGACCGCGCAATGGATCGTTTGGTCAACAAAAAACGCCCCAAGCATCGGCTTGGGGCATTTTGATGCGGCGTTCTTAGGTTCAGAACCCGGATTTAATCATTTCAAACTCTTGCGTCATGCGGTCGCGCATCGCGGGGTCGATGGGCACCTGCGACAGCAGCGTGCCGGTGATTGGATCGACATCGTGGGCCTTCAGTTCTTCGATCGGAATGTCTTTCATCGCGACGTCGTTCGAATGGACATAGCCGAAGTTGTCCAACAGCCCTTTGGCAGACCCATGGTCAAGCCAAGCGTTGATGAAGTCGTAAGCCTTTTCTTCCTTGCCGGGGCCATCCTTGAAATTGACGTAGCCACAGAACCAATTCGCCACGCCCTCTTTCGGGGTGCGCTGGAACGCCACTGGCACGCCTTCAGTCTTCATTGCCGCAACACCATCGTTCCATGTCCAGGCAATCACAACTTCGCCGGTCTTCATCAGTTGCGCCAACTCGGACGGGTCGGCCCAATAGGTGCGCACGTTGGCGTGGGCTTGGCGCAGCCATGCGGCAGCGGCGGTGAATTGTTCGTCCGTAATGTTTGACCAATCGGAAACTCCGGTTGCCAACAGTGCCAGCGACCATGTGTCATCGGTATTGTCGGGAAGTGAAATCTTGCCCGCAAACGCCGGATCCACAAAGACTTGCAGCGAAGCAACCTGATCTGCGGTCACTTTTTCGGTATTATAGGCCACTGCGGTATAGGCCCCATCGGTCGGAATATACCAAACCCCGCCGTCATCCGCGAAGATCTTTGATCCCTTATAGCGGTCACCAATTTCGCCGTAGTTCGGGATTTTCGAAATGTCCCAAGGTTCAATCAGGCCCGCGTCGCGGTATTTCTGAACCATTTGCGCGCAGGGGTGGCCGACATCGGCCTTGAACCCGGATGAAACCTTCTGGAACGCCTCGTCATCGTCGCCGTAGAACGAATAGGTCGGCATCTCGCCGTATTTGGCGACATAAGGCGCAATCAGGGCTTCATTTTCGAATCCGGCCCAATCGAACACGGTCAGTTCTGGGTCGGCGGCGAAGGCGGCGCTGGAAAAGCTGAACGCAAGGGCAGTGCTTGCGACAAGGCGGCGGATGCTGGTCATGGCGGCTTCCTATCTTATGTCTTGAATGTCTATCGCATTGAGCGGCTGATCTAACAGGATTGGCTCTGGCATTCGCCCAAGCTGTTATTGCAGGATTGGCCGGACGCGGGCGTTTGGCAAGAGGGCCGATCACCGTAAATGAAATTTTGATCAAATCGGGGGCGGGCGATGAGTTTCAAGGCACTGGTAATGGAAGCGGGCGCAGATGGTGCTGTGGCCGCAGTGCGCGAGTTAAGTGACGATGCGCTGCCTGCAGGCGATGTCACTGTGCGGGTTGAATATTCGACGCTGAATTACAAAGACGGTCTTTGCCTTTCGGCCAAGGGCGGCGGTTTGGTGCGCAATTACCCGCATGTGCCGGGCATTGATTTTGCTGGCGTTGTCGAAGCGTCGGACGACGCGCGGTATAAACCCGGCGATCGGGTTGTGCTGACCGGTTGGCGCGTGGGCGAGGCGTATTGGGGCGGTTATGCGCAAAAGGCGCGGGTCAAGGCTGATTGGCTGGTGCCGTTGCCCGCAACGCTGACCACGCGGGATGCGATGGCGGTTGGCACCGCGGGCTTTACTGCAATGCTGGCCGTGATGGCGCTGGAGGATCACGGTTTGACCCCGGCAAAAGGCGAGGTTTTGGTCACTGGCGCGGCGGGTGGCGTCGGGTCAATCGCCACCGCGATCTTGGCGGGGTTGGGCTATCAGGTTGCGGCGGTCACCGGGCGCCCAGAGACAGAGGTCTATCTGCGCGCTTTGGGCGCCAGCAGGATCGTTCCGCGCGCTGAACTTGCCGAAACGGTGAAGCGCCCGCTGGAAAGCGAAACTTGGGCAGGCTGCGTTGATGCCGTTGGGGGCACGATGCTGGCGCGCATTTTGGGTCAGATGAAGCATCGGGCCAGTATTGCAGCCGTAGGGCTGGCCGGTGGCGCGTCCTTGCCTGCCACAGTCGTGCCGTTTCTGTTGCGTGGGGTAAACCTGCTTGGCATCGATTCGGTGCAATCGCCCTATGAAGAACGGTTGCGGGCGTGGGGCCGGATTGCGCGCGAATTGCCGATGACAAAACTTGCAGCGATGGTGCGTGAGGTTGGGTTGGCCGATCTTCCCGCGCTGGGCGCCGCAATTTTGCAGGGCGAAGTGCAGGGCCGCATCGTGGTCGATGTAAACCGCTAGGGCCTTTACGCGCGGATTTCCGGCGGCTAGGCTTGTCGCGACCCTCGCTGTCGCGCGGGTCTGCCACAGCACCTTTGCGGGGCTGCGGCTTGGCTGGAAGACCTGCCACGGCCTTTGCTTTTTCCGTGGGACTCCGCTGGGCCGTTTTGTCTGAAACGCAAATAACAGGTGTCTGATGACGCAACTTGATCTGAACTTTGTCCGCAGCCAGTTTCCGGCCTTTGACAGCCCGGTGCTGTCAAGCCACGCCTTCTTTGAAAACGCAGGCGGGTCTTACCCATGCCGCGCTGTAGTTGACCGGCTGCACAGGTTCTACCTTGATCGCAAGGTTCAACCTTACGGGCCATATCCGGGTGCGCAGGCCGGCGGTGCCGAGATGGACGAGGCGCGCGCGCGTCTTGCGGCGCTGATGGGGGTGGCGGATGCACAGGTAAGCTTTGGGCCATCGACCAGCGCAAATACCTATGTTCTGGCGCAAGCCGTGCGGGTGTGGCTGCGCGGGCAGAACGCCGCGATTGTGGTGACAAATCAGGATCATGAGGCGAACTCTGGCGTCTGGCGTCGCTTGGCTGACGAAGGGATCGAAGTGCGTGAATGGCAAATTGATCCGGTAACCGGTAGCCTTGATCCGGCTGGCTTGGCGGCGCTGCTGGCCGATGGCAAAGTGCGCTTGGTGGCTTTTCCGCATTGCTCTAACGTGGTGGCAGCGATCAACGACGTCGCCGAGATTTCCGCGATGGCCAAGGCCGCGGGCGCGCGGGTTGTGGTTGATGGCGTGTCTTATGCCCCGCATGGTTTTCCAGATTTTCCCACGCTTGGCTGCGATGTCTATCTGTTTTCGGCCTATAAAACTTACGGGCCGCATCAGGGCGTCATGGTGATTTCGCAAGAATTTGGGGCCGAATTGCCTGCGCAGGGCCATTGGTTCAACGCGGGTAGCCTGTACAAGCGTTTTACCCCGGCCGGTCCTGATCATGCGCAGATTGCAGCTTGCGCTGGCATGGCGGATTACGTCGATGCCTTGCACGCCCATCACTTTGCCGCCGAACCGGACGCGCGCCAGCGCAACCGGGCCGTGCACGATCTTATGCGGGCCCAAGAAGTGGCCGTAGTGGCGCCGCTTTTGGACTATCTTGCCGCGCGCAACGATTTGCGCCTGCTTGGTCCGCGCCGCGCCGAAGACCGCGCACCGACGGTTGCGGTCGCGTTGGACCGCGCTGCAGAACCAGTTTCTGAAGCCTTGGGCCGCGAAGGCATCGCCTGCTGGGCTGGGGATTTCTATGCGGTGCGCCCCTTGGAAGCGATGGGGATCGACCTTTCCAACGGTGTGTTGCGGATGTCAGCGACGCATTACACCAGTGAAAAAGACGTATCGCAACTGATCGCGGCCTTGGACCGGGTCCTTTAGCCTTAGCGCCGTTGCCAGCACAGCAGAGAGGGGGGCTGCCTGCCCCCCTTTCGTATTTTCTGCGAAAATACTTCCCCCCGGGGATATTTGTGCCAAGAGGATGTAGACTATGATCCAGAGCAGGTTTTTCAGCGTAAACCCTTGAAACGGTATGGGATGTGATGACTGATAGGCCTTTGATCTTGTGGTTCCGGCGCGATTTGCGGCTTGCGGATCATCCAGTGCTGACCGCCGCTGTCTCGTCAGGGCGGCCTTTGATTCCGGTTTTCGTGCTGGATCCCGAAACGGAAAGTCTTGGTGCTGCGGCGAAGTGGCGGTTGGGGCTCGCTATCGAGAAGTTTGCCGCTTCGCTTGCAGGGTTGGGGGCGCAACTGGTCTTGCGACGCGGCGCGGCAGCGGTGTGTTTGCAGGATTTGATCACCGAAACCAACGCGGCTGGGGTGATGTGGCAGCGGCTTTATGATCCGGCGTCGAAGGCGCGTGATATGGCTGTTAAGGCCAGCTTGAAAGCGAAAGGATTGATTGCGCAAAGCTTTCCCGGCGCCTTGTTGTTTGAACCATGGGATGTGGCGACGGGGCAGGGCGGCTATTACAAAGTCTACACGCCATTCTGGCGCGCAGTAAAGACGCGGGCAGTTTCGGCGCCCGAAGCTGCGCCAAAGGCGCTGCGACCGCCAACATTGTGGCCGCGTTCAGACGCCCTTGCGACGTGGCGCTTGGGGGCCGATATGCGGCGCGGCGCAGCAGTTGTTGAACCCTATCAGCGGGTTGGCGAAGCTGCGGCTTTGCTGCGGCTTGATCAGTTTATCGATCAGGCGGTGGCGGGATACCAAGCGGATCGGGATTTTCCTGGTATTGCGGATGCGACCTCTGGTCTGTCGGAAAATCTTGCTTGGGGTGAAATTGGCCCACGACGGATCTGGTATGCCGGACAGCGCGCGATGTTTGCAGGTGCTGCGGGGGCAGAACATTTCTTGAAAGAATTGGTGTGGCGCGAATTTGCCTATCATCTTATGCACCACAGCCCGCAAATCCTGACGCAAAGCTGGCGCGAAGGGTGGGACGCGTTTCCATGGCGCGGCGATAACGCCGATGCCGAAGCATGGCGGCGCGGCAAGACCGGTGAACCGTTTGTTGATGCGGCAATGCGCGAGATGTATGTGACCGGGCGCATGCACAACCGTGCACGGATGATCGTGGGGTCTTATCTGACCAAGCATCTGCTGACAGATTGGCGGGTTGGGCAGGCTTGGTTTGCCGACTGTCTGACCGACTGGGACCCCGCCGCAAATGCGATGGGCTGGCAGTGGGTTGCCGGATGCGGGCCAGACGCGGCGCCATATTTCCGGGTGTTCAATCCGGCAGGGCAGGCCGAAAAATTTGACGCCGATCAGCACTATCGCAGGCGTTGGGTGGCAGAGCTAAGCCCGCGTCCGGGGGCCGAGGCACTGGCATATTTTTCCGCGGTGCCAAAATCGTGGCAGCTTGATCCCGCTGCGCGGTATCCGATGCCAATTATTGACCTCGCCGAAGGGCGTGCGCGGGCTTTGGCGGCTTATGCGCAACGAAATGCTTGAGAGATGGACGATGTTCTGAAAAAATACCTGAAAGCCATGGGGGCTTGTGATGGATTATTTCACGGACACCAAAGGTCAAACGCGTCTGCCGCGCTATTTCAGTGCGGTGTTTTCGGTGGCCAAACAGTTACAGCACGGTCAGTTAGATTTTGTGCTGCCCGACGGGCGGCGGTTTCGGATTACCGGTAAAAACCACGGTCCTGTGGCCGCGATACATGTCCACGATGTCGATGTTTTCGCCCGGTTGATCCGGGAAGGCGACTTGGGGTTTTGCGACGCCTATGTCGAGGGTGGATGGTCAACACCCGACTTGATCGCGCTGATGGATCTGGTGCACGAAAAGAACGACGCGGTCTATGACGGCTTTCCGGGCATGGCTTTGGTGCGCGCGTATGAACGGATGCGGTTTTGGCTGCAGTCGAATTCGAAGCGGCAGGCCAGAAAGAATATCGCCTATCATTACGATCTTGGGAATGCGTTTTACCGGCTGTGGCTGGATGACAGCATGACCTATTCCAGCGCGCTTTATCGCAGTGGGCAGGAAAGTCTGGAAAAGGCGCAAGAGCAGAAATATGCCAGTTTGGTCGATCAGATGGGTGCAAAACCCGGCGATCACGTTCTGGAAATTGGCTGCGGATGGGGCGGTTTTGCCGAATACGCGGCGAAAGAACGCGGCCTGCGCGTGACCGGTTTGACCATTTCACAGGCGCAGCATGATTATGCCGTGGCACGGATGCAACGCTTGGGCTTGTCCGGGCAGGTTGACATCAAGCTGCAAGACTATCGCGATGAGCGCGGCATCTACGACGGGATTGCCAGTATCGAGATGTTCGAGGCGGTGGGAGAGAAATACTGGCCGACCTATTTCAACAGTCTGCGCGACCGGCTTAAGCCGGGCCGGAAGGCAACGCTGCAGATCATTACGGTGCAGGATGCGCGGTATGAAACCTACCGGAAAAGTGTTGATTTCATTCAGAAATACATATTTCCGGGCGGCATGCTGCCAAGCCCATCGGTGCTGCGTCGCGAAATCGAACGCGCGGGGCTGAAAGTTCTGGGATCGGTCGAGTTTGGCAAAAGCTACAGCCAGACGCTTCGGCGCTGGCACGACAGTTTCAATGCGGCTTGGGCCGAGATTTCGGCCCAAGGCTTTGACGACCGTTTTCGCCGGATGTGGAACTTCTATCTGGCCTCTTGTGCTGGCACGTTTGAGGGCGGAAACTGCGATGTAACGCAGATTACCGTGACCCGCCCGTAGATTGAGGATTTCATGCCCACCGCCGCCAAACTTACCGCCGCTGTGGCCTTTGCGCTGTTGGCATTCGTTGCCGCAGACACCTTTGTCAAACATCTGCCTGCCGGCACAGCGCTGGGCTTCTTTCGCGAAATCACCGCCGCGATCGGGTTTGTTGTGGGGTGGATTGTGATGGGCGCGCTGGCCGGGCACGGCTACCGCGAAGCCATCGGCCACGGCATTCGAACCTCGATCACCGTGGTGTTCTGGGCTCTGTTGGGTTTCTCGATCTATTTCATGATCCGGAAGTCGATGCACATGATGTATGATGGCCCGATGGAAGCTGTGTTGGGGATTTTTGACTTGATGTTGGAATATGCCAAGAAACTGGTGGCGCTGGACATGGCCGTGGTGTTGCTTGGCGGCGGGGCACTTGCCGGACTGCTGGCCGAATGGGCCGGGAAGCGATGGTCGTGAGCCAGTTTTTCTTCTGCGGTACGTTGCGCCACCTGCCTTTGCTTCATATCGTTTTGGGGCGTGAGGTTAGCTTTAGCGCCGCTTGGCTCCATGATCGGCAGATGATTTGGGGCCATCAAGACAGCTATCCCCTGATGCAAGCTGCGGCTGGTGGGAAGGTTGAAGGCATAGTGGTGCCTGACCTTACCGCCGATGACGTTGCACGGTTGGTATTTTTCGAAGGTGGGTTTGGCTTTGAAATCGCGGCCATGCGGGTTGAAACCGATCATGGTGCGGTCGACGCTCAAATCTTTCAGCCCGCTTTGGGCGACCCGGTTGGCGCAATTGTGCCGTGGTCTCTGACCGAATGGCAGGCGCGCTTTGGGGCCGAATTTGAAGCGATGGCGCAAGATTACATGGCGCTTTATGGCGTAAAGCCCGGCTATGCGGTTGCCGCGCGGTTCCCGCAAATGTTGGCGCGCGGGGCGTCGCGTGTGCGCGCGCGCAATCCGGCCCCGACAGCGATGCGCAAACGGGTTGTGGCTGGCGATGTGGCTATTGCCGCCCTGCGCGAACCTTACGCGCGCTTCTTTGCGATCGAGGAAATCGACGTCAGCTTTCGTCGCTTTGACGGCTCGATGAGCCCGAAGGTAACGCGGGCGGGTTTCATCGCCTGTGATGCGGTTACGGTGTTGCCTTACGATCCGCTGCAAGATCGGGTACTTGTGGTCGATCAGTTCCGCGCCGGGCCACATTTGCGCGGCGATCCGCAGCCGTGGCAAATCGAAGCCATCGCAGGCCGCATCGATGCTGGCGAAACGCCAGAACATGCTGCGCGCCGCGAGGCCGAGGAAGAGGCCGGTTTGCAATTGGGCGCCTTGCTACCGGTTGCAAACTATTATCCGTCACCCGGATGCTCGGCAGAATATCTCTATTCCTTCGTCGCAATCACCGACCTGCCGGATGGGGCCGCAGGTGTGTTTGGGGTCGAAGGTGAAGCCGAAGATATTCGCGGCCATTTGCTAAGCTTTGATCAGCTTATGGCATTGGTTGCCAGCGGTGAGATCAGCAACGCGCCCACGGTTTTGACGGCGTTTTGGTTGGCGGGGCAGCGTGACCGTTTGCGCAGGGATCATCAAAACGGGACGCACCAGCGCCCCGCTTGATCGCCTTGTCGCAGCTTACAGCGCGAGTTTGGTCCATGCGCCATTCTTGCCCGAAGACCGCACGCAGGCATCAACAAAAGCTACGCCCTGAAGTCCCTCTTTCAACCCTGGGAAGCTGACGGCGGCGTCCATTGCTACGCCGTCCCGCCGGGCAATAATCGCCCGCGCAGCTTCGGCGTAAATGTTCGCGAAACCCTCCAGATATCCTTCAGGGTGACCTGCCGGAACTCGCGTGACCCGCGCAGCCGCATCGCCAGTGCCCGCCCCGCCACGCGACAGCCGATACCGCGGCGCGCCAAGCGGCGTGACCCAAAGGTAGTTCGGGTTTTCCTGCTCCCATTCGATACCGGCCTTGGTGCCATAAATCCGCAATTTCAGGCCATTTTCACAGCCCGATGCGACCTGACTGCACCAAAGCATCCCGCGTGCACCAGAGGTGTAGCGCATCAGGACATGACCGTTGTCATCAACGCGACGACCGGGGACAAAGCTTTGCAGGTCGGCAGACAGTTCTTGCAGCGTCAGTCCCGAAACGAAGTTGGCAAGGTTGAAGGCATGGGTGCCAATATCGCCCGTCGATCCGCCAACGCCAGACCGCGCCGGGTCGGTGCGCCAGTCGGCCTGCTTCTGCCCCGAATTTTCCAGCGGCTCGGCCAGCCAATCTTGCGCGTATTCAACATTTACCAGCCGGATATCGCCCAAGATACCAGCCTGAACCATCTCGCGCGCCTGACGGATCATTGGATAGCCGGTGTAGTTATGCGTCAGCGCAAAAACCACGCCTGACTCTTGCGCGGCTTTCGCCAGCTTTTTTGCTTCGGGCAAGGTTGCGGTCAGCGGTTTGTCGCAGATCACATGAATGCCGCGTTTCAGAAATTGCAGTGCAACAGGCGCGTGCATGTGGTTGGGGGTGACGATGGCGACAGCCTCGATTCCGTCTTTGCGACGTGCTTCCTTCGCAGCCATTTCGGCAAAGCTGCTATAGCTGCGCGCAACACCCAGATCGGCGGCAGAGCCCGCCGCTTTTTCCGGGTCCGACGAAAACGCACCCGCAACCAGTTCATATTGGTCGTCAATGCGTGCCGCAATGCGGTGAACTGCACCAATAAAGGCACCCCGCCCACCACCGACCATACCAAGGCGAATGCGTGACGGGCGGGCAACATGGGCTGCGGTGGTGGCCATTGGCGTGTCCTTTTGCAAGAGGTTCAAAGCGCTTTGAGGCCTGCTTTTGTAGTGAATGCAAGTGCATTGACAGCGGGCAGGCAAGACACGGCTAGCTATTGCCCGTGGCCGCTTTGGCAAAGCTATCACATGCCGGTTTGAAAATGCAGATGGCTTGGGCGGGCAAGGGCCTACGCCCCCGCATAGAGTGCCGATTTTACCCGCTTTGCAGATCTTGCGGTGGGCGTTTGCAGCACAGGCTTGCAACCTTGCCGCCCTTGCGCATAACAGGGGCAAAGATGGAACGAGTTCTGGCTGCATGACCGAAGATTTCCGCAAGATCCCGACCCACGAGGTCACCTACGCGCGCCTGCGCGACATGATCCTGTTTGGGGTGTTGGAACCCGGCCAGCCTGTCACCATTCAAGGGCTGACGGCTGGCCTTGACGCGGGCATGACGCCAGTGCGCGAAGCGATCCGCCGCTTGGCCGCCGAGGGAGCTTTGCTGCCGCAGGGCAATCGGCGGGTGACGGTGCCGAAGCTCTCGTTATCAGACCTTGATCAGGTCGCCTTTGCGCGCCTGACCATCGAACCGCGCCTGGCCGAACTGGCTTGCGCCGCGCTGACGCCAGAGTTGATCGACCGGCTGGATGCCATTGACCAAAAGGTTGATGCGGCAATTCGGGCCGATGATGTTTCGGGCTATCTGCAAAGCAATCACGCGTTTCACTTTGCGCTCTACGAGGCTGCAGGTGCGGGGGTGTTGATTGACATGGCACGTTCGCTTTGGCTGCGCTTTGGGCCAAGCTTGCGGGTGGTATCGGCAAAGTCTGGCGCAACGTCGTTGCCAGATGCGCACAAGGATGCGCTTGCGGCCATGCGCGCGGGCGACGCAACTGCACTGGCCGCTGCAATGCACCGCGACATCGCGCAAGGTGTAGACCAAGTCCGGGCAGCAATGCAGCGCGGCGAAATTTAGTTATTTCAAAATTTGATCAAATTCCTTGATCGCCGTTTGATTTGATCATAATCTTGCGGAAAGCGCCCTGAATTCCACTTTGGATTCGCGCGCCGGGAACATTCCGTGAGGGTCAGCCGATGAACAAGATCACCAACCATATGCCGACGGCAGAGTTGCAGGCGCTGGACGCCGCGCACCACATGCACCCGTTCACCGCCAATACGGCGCTGGGCAAAAAAGGTGCGCGGATCATGACGCAGGGCAAAGGGGTCTGGCTGACCGACAGCGAAGGCCACAAGATCATTGATGGCATGGCCGGGCTGTGGTGCGTCAACATCGGCTACGGTCGCCCAGAGTTGGGCGAAGTTGCCAAGCGGCAGATGGACGAGCTGGCCTATTACAACACCTTCTTCCAGACCAGCCACGTTCCGGCAATTGCTTTGGCCGCGAAGATTGCCGAAATCGCGCCCGAAGGCATGAACCATGTGTTCTTCGCAGGCTCTGGGTCCGAGGCCAACGACACCAACATCCGTTTGGTGCGGCGGTATTGGGACATCAAGGGCCAGCCGGAAAAGCGTATCATCATTGCGCGGACCAATGGGTATCATGGGTCGACCATTGGCGGCGGGTCTTTGGGCGGCATGTCGGGCATCCATGCGCATGGTGGCAAGCTGGCGGGGATCGTCCATATTGGCGAGCCGAACTGGTGGGAACAGGGCGGCGAGATGACGCCGGAAGATTTCGGTCTGATGCGGGCGCAGGAGCTGGAAAAGATGATCCTGTCGCTGGGCGTTGAAAACGTCGCAGCCTTTATTGGTGAACCGGTGCAGGGCGCGGGGGGCGTGATCATTCCGCCCAGCACCTACTGGCCGGAAATCCAGCGTATCGTGGATAAATACGGCATCTTGCTGATCGCAGACGAGGTGATTACCGGATTTGGTCGCACTGGTAACTGGTTTGGCAGCCAGACTTTCGGCATTCGGCCGCATATCATGACGATCGCGAAGGGGTTGTCTTCGGGGTATCAGCCGATTGGCGGGTCGATCGTGTGCGATGAGGTTGCAGGGGTGATCGGCTCCGACGAGTTCAACCACGGCTACACCTATTCCGGGCATCCGGTTGCGGCGGCGGTGGCGTTGGAGAACCTGCGGATCATGCAGGAAGAAAAGATTGTCGAGCATGTCCGTGATGTGGCGCACCCTTATTTGAAAGCGAAGTGGGAGGCGTTGACCGAGCATCCGCTGGTGGGCGAGGCCAAGTTGGTGGGCTTGATGGGGTCGATTGCGCTGACCCCGAACAAGGCGACGCGGGCGAAGTTTGCCGCCGAGACTGGCACTGTTGGCTACCGCTGCCGCGAGCGCTGCTTTGCCAATGATCTGATCATGCGCCACGTTGGGGATCGGATGATCATTGCGCCGCCGCTGGTGATCACGCCTGCGGAAATTGATGTGCTGATCGAACGCGCCCGCAAATCGCTGGACGAATGCTATGCCGGGTTGAAGGCGGATGGGCTGCTGGTGGCACGCGGCTAACAGCCCCTTTGGACGGGAGTTATGCGGGCAGGGTCGAAAGGCCCTGCCCGTTGCATTTTGGGCTGTCCGTCAGTGCGACGCTTTTTGGGATACAAAAAATCAAGGGCTTAGGCACATGCGTTAAGGATGCGTTAGGGTGTTCACGGTGAGGCGGGGTGTGAGGTGGCGTGCCTCCGGCGGGGATATTTGGGCCAAGAGGATGGGGTGGGCTGTGTGAGGGGGGCGGTTGGCTGCTTGGTTTTGGGAGCGGGCATAGGGTTGGGCTTTGGTTTTTTGCGGTGGTGGTGGTTTCGGGGTGGGAGCCTTCGGCGGGGATATTTGGGCCAAGATGAAGCTGCGAGAGTAGAGTGCGGGGAGCGTGGGTGTTTGGGGGCGGTGTTGGGCGTATTGGAGTGCGACGCGGTTTTAGGGCGCGGCGGGGGGCTTTGTTTGCGAGGGCGTGGGTATCCGGTGGGGG